>CAISDR010000344.1 GCA_903884125.1 uncultured bacterium | reverse complement strand
TGACTGGAGTTCAGACGTGTGCTCTTCCGATCTAATGCCCGGTACTTTTTCGCTCAACCGCACGGCGCGCGAGGCACCCTTGCCGGTGGCGGTACGCAATTCGGCGGCAATCGTCCTGGTCTGGCTCATCGGTCCACTCCCAGCATATCCCGGATTCAATAGGGAATACGCGGCATTTAGATAAAACGGGACCGCGCGCGGCAGTTCAGCCATCGCGCGGGAGGCGGGGTTCTAACCCAAATGGGCCGGGAACTCAAGCCCCAGACAGGAATTAACCTTGCCCAATCAGTCAAAAAGACTGGATACCGACCGCTCTTCATAAATCCGTGACAGGGCTTCGCCCATCAGGGGGGCAATCGAAAGGCGACGGATGTTATGGGCAACCCGGACTGCCTCGGTTGCCTGAATGGAATCAGTGATAACCAGGCTTTTTAAGGCTGATGCGGTCACGCGTGCCACCGCCCCGCCCGATAAAACCCCATGGGTTACATAGGCATAGACCGATTCCGCGCCATGATTCATCAATGCTTCGGCGGCATTGCACAGGGTACCTGCCGAATCGACGATATCATCCACCAGGATGCAGGTCCGGCCCCGGACGTCGCCGATGATGTTCATCACCTCGGATTCGCCTGCGCGTTCACGCCGCTTGTCCACGATGGCCAGATCCGACCCGATCCGTTTGGCAATGGCGCGCGCGCGCAACACACCGCCCACGTCAGGGGACACCACCATCAGGTCGGCATTCTCGAATTTTTCCAGAATGTCCTTCACCATGACCGGGGCGGCAAAAAGATTATCCAGCGGAATGTCGAAAAAGCCCTGAATTTGGCCTGCATGCAGGTCTAGCGTTAAAATCCGGTCGGCTCCGGCAGCCGTGATCAGATTGGCGACCAGCTTGGCCGATATCGGTGTGCGGGGGCCGGATTTGCGGTCCTGGCGGGCATAGCCGAAATAGGGAATGACACAGGTGATCCGCCGGGCCGATGCGCGTTTGAGCGCGTCAAGGCAGATCAGAAGTTCCATCAGGTTGTCATTGGCCGGATAAGAGGTGGACTGGATGACAAACACATCCTCGCCCCTGACGTTCTCATGGATTTCCACGAAAACCTCCATATCGGCAAACCGC
The DNA here is from genome assembly GCA_903884125.1 of uncultured bacterium. Taxonomy (GTDB): domain Bacteria; phylum Pseudomonadota; class Alphaproteobacteria; order CAISDR01; family CAISDR01; genus CAISDR01. Next base: position 29,143 of record CAISDR010000344.1, on the reverse strand, counting down.
CGCACCAACGCCTTGGTCAGTGGCACGTTGAGCGAGGCGGCAATCGCCTCAGCCAAGGGACGATTGCTGTTACCTGTCAGAATCTTCACCCCGACCCCCTTACCCCTGGCAATGCCAAAAAGCCCCCTGACCAGACCCGATAGGCGTGCAAGCTTACCTGTCCGACCAAAACGGCTGTGACGTTTTTGTGTGACGCGCTGGGTTTTAGCAACCGATTCCCGATGTGTAAACCGTCAACTATTTTTGGCGTGTCTGCTTCAACGCTTTAAGCGTTGATTGCGATTCAGTCCGATGATATAACCGGCTTCGGTAGGCAACGCTGGAACAACCCCTAGTCGCCAAATCGCGGCGGCAGTCACAGATTGATGTGATGGTACCGGGGCCAGGGGCCTACCATTTTTTCTTATCGAATCCATAGAATTCAAATATCGCTCGCTGTGCAAATTCCAAATCCATTTTGGCAGGCGTTGGCATGGGTTTTAATCCGTAGCCCAAAACATTTTTGGACGAGCTTGTCGCCATTATCGGTTTAAGCAGCTTTGCAAATTTCGGGTCACAGTCGCCGGGTCGATTTTGTTCGACCGCTTGAAAGAACGCCCCGGCACCAATATCGGCAAGCTGTAGTCCGGCGCGTTCCTTGTGTCCAAAAACCTGGATCTCGTCAAAATCAATTACGGACCAATTGATATTTCCAAAGCTGTTACTTGGGCTGCCAGCCTCTGATTGCTCAAAAAGCTTTCTCAAATATTTGTCAAAATCGGTATAGACCATCCGACCGCGGCGCGAAAAAACGATTCGAAGTTTACTTTCTTCGCAATTTGTATTCTCGCTGTTGCGCGCACAAAAATCGGTCACGCGCTCAAGCAACATTCGTGTCACCCACCAATACAGCCAGGCCTTATTTCCATCTTTGATATTTGGGTTGTTGTAACCCCTCAAATTTTTCTTATTGGAAGCAACGATGAACATGCGGCAAGGCTTTTCTGCCAGCAATTCACATGCGATTGCCTTTTTGGCGTCGATCAAATCAGAAAAATGAAGATAGCGTGACTGCACATTCCTGAACTTGGCCAGAATGTCTTTCACCCAGTTTACCAACTGATTATCATTTTCAATTCGAACTAAAAAACACGAAATGATTAGCCATTCACTTGCGCCATTCGGATCAATTGGCCGAATGCGACTGATCCCGGTATCACCGGACTCGTCTATATACGCAACAAATCTTACAGCCATGACTAACAACAAAAAGATTAAGTCTTATAAAAAGACACCTTTTGGCAGCGAACAAACAATTGTTATTTTACTGTTATTGCACTTAACGCGGCGGGACGACGGGTAATTGGCGCAGGACCGGGATCAGGGCTTCGGCGGCGGCATTGGCGGCCTGTTCGGCCACTTTGCCCCAATTTTTATCCAGACTGCCCGCAGGTACCTGATTGGCCTGTGACATACGGGCGGCTTCCCGGCCCTTGGCATCCAGAATAAGCCAGATCAGGGCGATTGAATCGAACGCCCCCTGGCGTTTGACAGCGACGCGGGCTGTCACCACGTAATTTTCGGTGGACGGCGCATCATCCAGCGGCACCCGCCCACGTAAAGCACGGTTCATTGCCTCAACCAGTGCTTCATCGCCATCGCCGGGTGCGCCCTGGCCCTGCAACACGCTGACGCGGGCATCGGGTACGGACACCAGACTTGGATCAGTGGGCATCAGTTTTTCAGCAATGTGTCGGGCCAGCTGATCTGCCGGCTGGGCCAGCGCGCGCGATCCGGCTGCACCATCAAGATCGGTTTCGAATTCGCCTAAAGGCATCCCCGTTGAATCAGTGAGGCGCGCGGTTGCTTTCGTTCCCGCTGGCGCAATATGCAGGATATAGCTGCCCTTCGGCGCTTCATTGCCAATATAGGCAGGCAGATCATGGGCACCCAATGCTCCGGTGAGCGCGTATTCAAGTGCGGTGGTCTGGGCAAACCCGTCAAGCTCGATCCGCACGGACTGGATTCCTGGAATCTGCGCCAGCGCTTCAACATAGTCCGGCGAAAAAGGTTGCGGTGGTGCCACACAGGCACCCAGCAGCGTCATCAAAACAAGAATGAACAGGCGCACGGTCATCATCCCAGAACAATCGCCGAAATATCACGGCCATAATCCGGCTCGCCGCGATGTGTGGTCCGCCGAAATGAAAAATATCGGTCCGGATAGCTATAGGTACAAAGCGCCAGATCCGCCAGTGCGCCAATCCCGGCACGACGCAGCCGGTCCAGAATATATCCCGAAAGATGAAACTGCCGCTTTTGCCCATTGGCACCGGCACCGAAAAAAATAGTCGAGGCAGGATCGGCGGCCAGAAACTGTTCCTCAAATTCCAGGCCCACTTCATAGGCGGCTTGCGAGATGCATGGGCCGATCACCGCAGCAATATTTTCGCGCATTGCCCCAAGACGGATCATGACTTCAATTGTGGCGTCAGTGACACCCGCCAGTGCACCGCGCCAGCCGGCATGTGCGGCCCCAATGACACCGGCGTTCCGGTCAATGAACAATACAGGCGCGCAATCTGCCGACAGGATGCCAAGGATCACGCCCGGCCTGCTGGTGACAACGCCGTCCGCTTTTGGTCCGGCCTTTGGTCCCCACACATGATCAACGACAACCACATCGCGCCCGTGTACCTGATGCGGGGTTGCGATCATGGCGTCTGGATGACCCAGAAAGCGCGCGACACGGTTTCTGTTTTCCGCAACCGCCTGCGGATCGTCGCCCGACCCAAATCCGCAGTTAAGGCCAGCGTAAATGCCCTGACTGACCCCACCCATGCGCCCGAAAAAGCCATGGGCCGCGCCTGCCAGCAAGTCTGATTGCGAAGGCTCCGGATCAAGAACAGAAAAATCAGGCGTCATTTTTTTCAAATCCCGGTGCCAGCTGGTCATGGGGCAGATTGGCCAGCGCCATGACCTGAAATAATTCACCCATCTGATCACGATCCACAAGACGCCGCACGGCCTTTGTCAATGATGGGTCCGGCATTTGGCCCGCGCGTTCATGAATGCCCAGTGCGCCAAGAAATCGGGCCTGAGAGACAGGGCCAAACACCTTTGCCTTTCCACGCGCAGCATTTGCCAATGCCTCGAAATCCACCAGTGCAGTAATATCGGCTGTACCCGGATCGTCCAGCACCTGATGGTATGTGTGTGACCTTATGGCCTGTATCGTCGCACCAGATCGGCTCGTTGCCGTACCATAGTCGATAATAAGTGCAGCACCCGTGCCCGCCTGCACCCGCAACGCCAGTTCAAGGGACAGGGCATGCGCCTGTGGCGAGGTTTCAAAGATCTCCCCAATTGCGCTATCGTTCAGATGTGCCGGTATCCAATGATTTTGCGCATGCTGGCCTTCGGGCAGGCACAGGGCAAAATGATCACGTTCTGGATCATAAGTGACATAGCGTTCCTTCCAGCCACGATCCGTCTTTTCAAACTGACGCACGGCCAGACAGTCAAAAAACTCATTGGCGATGATCAGGCAGGGTCCATCAGGAATTGTGTCCAGCCGGTCATGGTGCCGGATCGGGCAGGCGACCTGGGCCAGCATCTCTTTTTGTCCGGTGCGCAGCCGTTGTGATCGCTCGACCAGATGTATTTCAATTGCCGCCAGAAACGCAGGGTCAACCCTGGCGGCATTCAGGGCATCGCGCATCAGGCTGCCACGACCGGGTCCCAGTTCAATCAGCGCGGTGGGGCTGGGCCTGCCCATGCGCCGCCAGGTTTCCACAAGCCACAGGCCAATCAGTTCACCAAACACGCTGGTGATTTCCGGGGCCGTGATGAAATCCCCGCGGGTGCCAAACGGATCGCGATCAGCATAATACTGGTCAATGCTGGCGGCCATAAAATCGCTCAGGCGGATCGGCCCCTGACGGGTGATAATCCGCGCCAGCTTTTGATGAAGTTCGCTCAAGATCTGGGGCTGGGTGCCGGTGGCCAGACGCTGCCATAGCGCCAGAAGATCACGCCAAAAGCGATCAGCGGTACTGACAGGATCATACCCATGGTCAGGCCATAAAATAAAAAGCCGATCTGAATATCGGGCTGGCGGAATACTTCGCCAACGATCCTGAATATACCATAGAAAATCAGGAACAGACCGGTGATTGCGCCCCGGCGCGCCAGCAGGCCATAGCGATGGGTTGCAATCCGCAACAGCAGAAAAACCAAAAGGCCTTCCATGGCCGATTGGTATAACTGGCTGGGATGGCGCGGGTCTGGACCGCCATGGGGAAAAACCATGGCCCATGGCACATCGGTAATGCGCCCGATCAGTTCGCCATTGATGAAATTGGCGATACGGACCGTTGCAATCGGAATGCCTGCGGCGGTCGCCATGATATCGGCAATCCGCCATGGATCGTGGCCGCTGACCCGGCCATAGACGACCAGCGACAGTACTACACCGATAATCGAGCCATGAAACGACATCCCACCCTGCCAGATCATCAGGGCATTCAGCGGATTTTCGGCATAGAATGGCAGATTGTAAAACAGCACATAGCCGATACGTCCGCCTGCGATCCCAAACAGGATCACATAGGTCAGATAATCTTCCAGCACATTCGGCGTAATCGCATTTTTGCCGCCAAACAGTCTTGGCGTAAGGCTTAGACTGCGGGCGTAAAAATATCCAATCGCGATGCCGATAATATAACTCAGCGCATACCAGCGTAAGGGAAATGGTCCGACGGTCAGATCAAACAGACTGACCGCCGGAACTTCAAAAGCAATGGGATCAATATTGGGATAGGGAATCATTCAGTTTCGTCCAATTATCCTTTTGGGGAAAATAATCGACTTAACCTTTGGTGATCATGGTGCCGACACCATGGGGTGTGAACAGTTCCAGCAACATCGCATGCGGTTCGCGCCCATCCAGAATGACAACCGCTTCAACACCGGCCTCGACCGCATCGATACAGGTTTCGATCTTGGGGATCATGCCCCCTGATATGGTGCCATCGGTCATCAGGCCACGGCATTCCGCAACCGTCAGGCGCGGAATCAGTTCACCGTTTTTATCGAGCACACCTGCCACATCAGTCAGAAGCAAAAGCCGGGTGGCCTTGGTCGCTGCTGCAATCGCACCGGCAGCTGTATCGGCATTGATATTCAGGGTTTCACCGTCCGGGCCGACACCGATTGGTGCGACAACCGGGATCAGATCGGCCTTTATCAATCCGGCCAGAACCTCGGGGTTGACCACAGTTGGTTCACCCACAAAGCCCAGATCCAGAACCGCCTCGATATGACTGTCGGGATCGCGCACGCTGCGGGTCAGTTTCTGGGCGCGGATCAGATTGGCATCTTTACCTGAAACACCAATGGCCTTGCCACCGGCAGAATTGATCGACGTGACGATCTGTTTGTTGATCGCACCCGCCAGCACCATTTCCACCACTTCGACCGTTGCTTTGTCGGTCACCCGCAGGCCATCGATAAAGCTGGATTTGATATTCAGCCGTTCCAGCATGGCAGCAATCTGCGGCCCGCCGCCGTGAACGACGATCGGGTTCAGACAGACCTGCTTCAGGAGAACAATGTCCCGCGCGAAATCCAGCGCCAGACCTTCATTGCCCATGGCATGGCCGCCATATTTCACCACAATGGTCTTTTCGTCATAACGCAGGATATAGGGCAGGGCTTCGGACAGGGTGCGTGCCGTACCCAGCCAGTCGCGTTTCAGGCGGCTTTCCGTGCGCTTGATTTCAGTCTCGCTCATTGATGGCTCCAGCTTGGGGGCGTCAAAGGGGTCAGGTCCTGGCTGGGGTGTATAGACCATGACGCGCACTTAGGGAATGCTTGGCTTGACACGCAGACCCTGATCGAAATGATGACCAAAATCAGTTCCAGTGAGGAAAGTTCATATCTTGCGACATTTTGAAGACATTGAGGCCGGTTGCGCATTTGAAATTGCCGAGCCGGCCATCAGCCGCGCTGAAATCATGGAATTTGCCCGCGCCTATGATCCCCAGCCCTGGCATCTGGATGATGAAGCGGCGCGAAAATCTGTATTCGGGGCGCTGTGCGCATCGGGCTGGCATTCATCGGCCCTGATCCATCGTATCTGCCTCAGGCATGTCTGGCCGGAACTGGCTGGTGTCCGGTTGCGCTTTATTCATGAAATGCGCTGGGTCAAACCATTATTACCCGATACGCCACTGACCTTGAAAATAAGGGTATCATCGATCGATCCCGACCCGCATGGTCCCGAAGGTCAGATGACCATTGATGCGGCCCTTCATGACGGGGATGATGTTGTGCGGGTCTCAACGCGGACTGACTGGCTGGTGTTGCGACGCAATCCGGGTCAGGTGGCCTCTGCATCCCGGTCCCTGACAGATGATGAAATCGCGACCTTTGTGATCGATCATTCTCAGCCTTCGGGTGGCACGGTCTGGTTTGAAGATCTGCCTACAGGTGTCACAAGACTTTATGGTTCTTATCCGATCGGTGCGGACGAAATTTCCCGTTTCAGAAATCGCTATGATCTGGCCGGATCGGATGATGGTCGTGCGCCGATCTGGCTGATTGCTGCGGCATGGATGCGGATGACGGTGGATTATTCGCTTGGCGCGCGCAATGCCGCCGCCATGGGGTCACCGGGGTTTCGCACCATGGAATGGCTGCTGCCGGTCTATGCTGGTGATACATTGTCTGCGCGGGTGACATCGACAAACAAGGTCGAACTGAAATCGCGCCAGGATGTTGGATTTATCCACAGCAGAAGCGAGGTTTTGAACCAGCATGGGCAGACCGTGATGCGATTTGGCGGTCAGGGCATGGTCCGCCGCCGACCTGTTTCATAAGAGGAGATGTGAATGACTGATGGCAAAAATATCCGCCTGACTGGTGGCGATGGTTTCACATTCAATGTCTGGTCCGAACAGCCCCAGGGGCCGCGCAAAGGCGGGCTGGTTCTGGTTATGGAGATATTCGGTGTCACGGCCCATATAAGGGAACTGGCAAAAGAATTCGCCTCGTATGGATACGAGGTTCTCTCCCCGAATCTTTATGATCGCGCACAGCCAGCTTTTGAGGCGGGCTATACGCCAGATGATATTGCCATGGGTCTGAACCTGCGTCAGCAGACCCCTTATGATGCGGTGGTATCCGACGTGCAGGCCTGCATCGATTTTCTGGCAAACCGGGGCAAGGTTGGCATTTTGGGCTTCTGCTATGGCGGGTCAGTATCATTTCTGGCCGCTGGACGCTGTCGCGGTTTAAGTGCGGCCAGCGGCTATTACGGATCGGCGATCAAGGACATGCTGGATCTGGTTCCACGCTGTCCGACCATTTTGCATTTCGGCGAAAAAGATCATGGCATTCCCATGGACATTGTTCACGCGATTGCTGATGCACAACCGGGCGTGAATTGTTTTGTCTATCCGGCGGATCATGGCTTTGTCTCGGATCGTCCGCATAATCACGACGCTGCGGCGACTGCCCTGGCGCATAAGCGGACCTTGCGGCTGTTTGAACAATATCTGAGCTAGCCATCCAGACGTTTGGCAGCGGTCAGGGTGTTGGCCAGAAGACAGGCGATGGTCATCGGGCCAACACCACCGGGCACCGGGGTAATGGCCCCGGCAATACCCATGACCTGATCAAAATGCACATCGCCCTTTATGATCGATTTGCCATCGGGTCCATCGATGCGGTTGATTCCCACATCAATGATGATGGCGCCCGGTTTGATCCAGTCACCGCGTACCATTTCAGCACGCCCTACCGCTGCAACCAGAATATCGGCCTGACGGCACAGGCCCGGCAGATCGCGGCTTTTTGAATGTGCGATGGTAACCGTTGCATTCGCAGCCAGCGCCAGCTGGGCCATTGGCTTGCCCATCAGATTTGACCGCCCCAGCATCAACAGGTGCTGGCCGGATAAATCGGGCAGCACCGAGTGAATAAGCGTCAAGCAGCCTTGCGGCGTGCACGACACCAGTGCTGGCAGTCCTGAAGAAAGGCGTCCCGCATTGACCGGGTGCAGGCCATCGACATCTTTGGCCGGATTGATCGCATCAATCACCTGATTTGAATCCAGATGCGCGGGCAATGGCAATTGCACCAGAATGCCATGCACATCTGGATCATGGTTCAGCTTTGCAACTTCATCCAGCAGGCGCGACATCGGGCAATCCGCGTCCAGCCGGATTTCAATCGAATTCATGCCTGCGGCTCTGGCATCGCGGTGCTTGTTGCGCACGTAAATCGCACTGGCCGGGTCATCGCCTACCAAAATGACCGCAAGACCCGGCGCCGTTTTGCCATTTGCCATGCGTTCGGCAATGTCGCTGGTTATCTTTGCCCGAAGCTCGGCGGCAATGGCCTTGCCATCTATGATACGGGTCTGGATCGGGGTGGTATTCATTTTACAAGCCCGGTGGCAACAGATGCGGCAGATTGAATGTCGTGCCTTCGGGTACGAATTCAGCTGGCCCCATGGCTGACAAAGCCGCAATCATACGACCGTCTGCCTGCATCAGTCGGTCGGCAAAGGCCACAATCCGCTTGTTTGGCTGGGCATGGGGCGCCTGGGCGCGGATCATCAGGGCGGCATCCTTTTCCCGGCCTGGATTGCGCTGGCACATGGCGATGAATGCCGTCGCCGTTGATCGCGAAATACCGGCCCAGCAGTGAATGAGCAGAGGCGCTTTTGCATCCCAGCTTTCCAAAAAGGATATGACTCCGGCCACATGGGCTTCAGCGGGGGCAACATACCCTTCCTGGGGCACGGAAATGTCGTTGATGCCCACCTTCAGATGGTGCCGCCCGACCATGCCGGCCGGAGTATCGATCATGTTCTGGGGATCCAGCAAAGACACCAGATGGGATGGAGCCAGTTCCCCCACATTCATTGCCACATGACTTAGGGGGCAGACGTAAATCATGGGCGCTCTCGTACCGGTTGAATCAGCATTGTCTGAGGGGTTTTACACAAGCCTGGCCTCCAAATCCATGCGCTTAGCCGCCCAGGTTTGCAAACAGGGTCAGATAATCCGCCTTGGCCTGATCTGGGGGCAGGGGGGTCAGGGTGATATCGCTGACACCTTTGGGATGGCCAAAGAATTTGCCCGCATCCTCGGCGCCAAAGCCCGCCAATTGGCGGGCTTCCAGATAGGCCGAGGCGTGATCAGCCCGTTTGATCAGTCTGGCAAGGTCATCATCGACTTGAGGTTTCAGCCCGAAACGCTGGTGGATGGCGCCCTGCAGCCGATTTTCAAACGCCTTATAGTCCAGCCCGACAGCGGCTTTGAACGGCGAGATCAGATCGCCAATCACATATTCGGCGGCATCATGCAAAAGAGCCGCCAGACGCATCTTCCTGGTCGCAGCCGGATTGAACCGGCACACGATTGTCTCGACCACAACACAGTGCTGTGCCACCGAAAAGGCATGCTTTCCCATGGTCTGGCCGTTCCAGCGGGCGACCCGCGACAGGCCATGGGCGATATCTTCAATTTCAATATCAAGGGCCGATGGATCAAGCAGATCAAGCCGCCGCCCACTCAGCATGCGCTGGAATGCGCGCGGCGGCTTGGATTTTGCTGCCATCCGGCGTCGAACGAAAAGCCGTGAATTACTTCTTGTTCAGCTTTTTCAGCGCTTCGTCCAGCTTGGCCGACAGTTTGTCCACCGTTGTCTTGAAATCAGCCTGAGCCTTGTCAAAATAAATCTTGGCGGTTTCATTCATGGCCTGCTGGGCGGCACCGAAATCTGCATTCAGTTCGTCATTCATGCACGTAAAGTAGCCATTACCGCCATTGATGAAATTATTGGTGGCAGCAGCTGCGTCGTTATAGGCTTTGGGTGTCTTGACCTCGATGGTGGGTTCAACCGGGGCTGTGCACTTGGGCCCTGGGGTCCATTTAATGCCCTTAAGCGTCGCTGGATCACAGTCTTCGGCACAAACCCAGGTTCCTGCCTGGGCCGAAGCGATCAGGGTGACGGATTGGGCACTGACCAAGGCAGCACTCAGTGCAAGAGCCATTGCAGATTTCTTCATGATGCATCTTCCCCAATTGAATTGAGCGCACAATCCACACCGAGCGGGCCTCCGGGTCAAGGGCTCAGATGACACCCAGCCCCCTTGCGCGCTATTTTTAGTCAGATGAGGTGTTTTGGGCGGGGCCTTGCTAAAACCCCATAGGGTGCGGCAGTTTAGGCAAAGTTCCGGCTATACTGTCATAAATCCCGAGTTGCGATTGTTTCAGCCCCTTGTTGTCTAAGGAATCCAAATGCGCCGTTTTATAATTCATTCTTTTGCCTTTATTGGCGTAAGCGTGATGACCCTGGTTTTATTGGGCATTGTTCTGGCGATCAGCCACCGTGCGCCCAAGCCGTCCGTACCGGATCTGGCGGTATTGAAACTGGACCTCAGTCAGCATTTTGATGACGTCGCCAAAAATGATCCGATCGCGCACCTGCGGGGCGAAACGGCGGCGGGGTTCATCGATCTTTTGACCGTGATGACCACGGCGACGGGTGATGCGCGGGTCAAAGGGCTTATTGCCAATGTGGATGGCGTGTCGATGTCGCTGGGTCAGATCCAGGAATTTCGCGACGCCCTGGCACGGTTTCGGGCTGCGGGCAAATTCGCCTATGCCTATGGCGAATCCATGGGCTCCAACAAGGATATCTATCTTGCCAGCGGGTTCGATCAGATAAGTGTCCAGCCGATGGGGGGCCTTGGTCTTACCGGTCTTGTGGCAGAAAGGCTGTTCCTGCGCGGAACATTGGACAAATTAGGGATCGAGCCCGAAGTTGAACGCCGTCGCGATTACAAAACATTTGGTGACGGATTCCTGTTCACCGGATACACGTCATCTGAACGCGAAATGATTTTGTCCTATGTGGGTTCATTATCCGCCCAGATGGTGGATGGTATCGCCAAGGGCCGGGGCATGAGCCCTGACGACGTGCGTGCGCTGATCGACCGCGGGCCGTTCACCACGGAAGAAGCACTCAAAAGCAGACTGATCGATCACATCGCCTTTTTTGACGAGGTGCGCGAAGAAGCACTGACCAAGGCATCAACCGATTCGAACGGGGCTATCAGCAAGTCCAGGGCGAAAGTCATTTCAGGCAGCCGCTATGCGCAGGCAACCGAACATGGACCCAAATCGAGTGCGGTAAAGATCGCTTTTGTGCCCGCCAGTGGTGCCATTGTCAGTGGTGATGGTGGCCCCAATTTCGGTGGCGATGACATGATTGCTGCCGCTTCGCTTTCCAAGGCGATCAACCATGCGATAGATGACAAAGATGTCATGGCGATCCTACTCAGGGTCAATTCACCGGGTGGGTCGGCCTCAGCATCCGAAACCATCCGACATGCCTTGATGAAAGCCCGAAAAGCGGGCAAGCCCGTGGTGGTATCCATGAGCGGCGTTGGCGCTTCCGGCGGCTACTGGATTGCCATGGGTGCGGATGCAATTGTGGCCGAGCCTGCGACCATCACCGGTTCGATCGGTGTATTTGCGCTAAAACCCAATTTCGAAAAGCTGGCCGCTGATTGGGGGGCTAATTACGACCGGATTCTCTTTGGTGCCAATGCTGGGATTTATTCCACCGGCAAGCCATTTACACCAGCAGAACGTGAACGGCTGGGCGCCCAGATTGACGAGGTTTATAACCTGTTCAAGTCTGGTGTTGCAGATGGGCGCAATATGACTGTCGAGGCGGTCGAGAAAATTGCCCAGGGTCGTGTTTGGACCGGTGCCCAGGCCAAGGATCTGGGGCTTGTCGATCAATTGGGTGGCCTAGATGTTGCCCAATCCGTCCTGCGCGAGAAACTCAAACTTGCCGCCGATGCCACATTCGACCTGGTGCTGTTTCCAGCACCTTTGACGTTCTTTGAATCGCTGTCAAAAAATCTGGGTGGCCATGATCAGGCTTTTGCTCTGGTCGATCTGTTCCGGGGACGAGATTCGCAACTTGCTTCATTCGCACAGATGGCAGAACCCTATCTGCAGGCCTTGCGTCTTTCGCTTGCGCGCGAACCGCTGGTCTTCACCACCGCCCCTGTTGATTTCAACTAGGCGTGCCCGCCGGTCAGGACAGGATCAAGCCACCATCCACAGGAATGGTCTGTCCCACAATATAGGCCGACATGGGCGATGCCAGAAACAGGGCCACATTGGCCATGTCTTCCGGTGTCCCCAGTCGGCCGATGGGAATACTGGTCAGGGCATTAGCCAGACGTTCGGGATGTTCGGTGGTGACCTTGGTCAGCTTGGTATCCACCAGACCGGGTGCAATGCCGTTCACACGAATACCTTCATGTGCCCATGCTTCCGCAAGTGTGCGGGTCAGACCAACAACGCCGGTCTTGGAAGCATTATATGCAGGATTTCCGCGCGTGGCATGAAATGCTGCGGTGCTTGAGATCGTGATCAATCGCCCCTTGGCTGTTTTGAGCAGCGGATAAAATTTCAAGGCCACAGCCATTACGGAATTAAGATTGACCTCAACCACGCGGGAAAAGCCGGCCATTTCAAATTCGCCACGCTTATAAAGCACGGTCCCCTGACTTAGGATCAGTACATCCAGTTTATCGCTTTGAGGTTCATAATTATCGATGGAATTGGGGTGCGTTGCATCAAAATGCCGATAGGTCAGACCGGTCATGTCTGAACCCTCTACATCATGATAATCGCCCGCATCCGGTTTGGTACCCCATACCTCAACTACTGCACCTTTGGCACGAAACGCTTGGGCAATGCCATTGCCAATACCTGACGAGCCGCCAACCACAAGCACCGACTGGCCGGTAAAATCTAGGGGATCAATCGCCATTTCCTGATACTTCCTCTTAGTGACGAAACTTGTCTGTTGCACGGATAAGCGCGTCAATGATGCCAGGTTCCGATGTGGCGTGTCCCGCATCGGGTACACTCACAAATTCTGCCTCAGGCCAGGCGCGGTGCAGATCAAACGCCGAGCGCATAGGTGTTACCACATCATAGCGGCCCTGAACGATTGCGCCGGGAATTTGCTTTAGCCTGTGGGCATCCACAAGCAATTGGTCATCCTGACGCAAGAAACCCTTGTTCATGAAATAATGGCACTCGATGCGGGCAAAGGCCAAGGCGTATTCGGGATTGGCAAATTGTGCCTCGCGCACAGGGTCCGGTAGAAGAGACAGGGTTGTTCCTTCCCACACGCTCCAGGCTTTGGCTGCCGCCAACTGGACCTGGCGATCTGTGCCTGTCAGACGTTGGTAAAAAGCATGGAGCAGATCGCCGCGCTCTTCGATAGGAATCGGTGCGCAATAGGATTCATACGCGTCGGGAAACAGGGCATCCGTGCCTGACTGGTAAAACCAGTCGATTTCCCATTTTCGCAGCAGGAATATGCCGCGCAGGATCAGCTGGGACACCCGCTCAGGGTGGGTCTGGGCATAAGCCAGCCCCAACGTTGACCCCCAAGACCCGCCCAGCACCAACCAGTGGTCAATACCCAGATGCTGTCTCAATGCCTCGATATCGCCAACCAGATGCCAGGTGGTGTTATCTTCCAGGTGGGCATAGGGCGTGGAACGTCCGCAGCCGCGCTGATCAAAAAGGATGATCCGATAATGGCCGGGATCGAAGAATCGCCGCTGGGACGGTTGAGAGCCGCCGCCGGGTCCGCCATGTAAAAACAGGGCTGGCTGACCATGCGGATTGCCCGATTCCTCAAAATAGATTTCATGCCCCCCCCCGACGGGCAGGCGCCCGGTCCGAAATGGTTCGATTTCTGGATAAAGTGGCAATCTTTCTGGCATTCTCAGTAACCTCAAAATTTACCAGCCATCAACACCCTGCCTTAGAGTTAAAGCAAGCTTTCTTCAACTGAACACCAAAAATAGAATAATCTCAGAAATAGGCCTTTTGCGGCGCCATCCTGAAAAAAATCAGCGGTGGGCTCGAAACGGTGGGTTCCAATCGGGAGGCAGCGTGGAACTTGAACTGGTGCGTATCTGGGTAAGTGAAGATCAGAAAATAATGATCGCCCAGCCACAATCTCATGAAGGCAACGAATTTTCCAAATCCGTTCAAGGTTGGTTGTCGGCGCTGTCGAAAGAGCCTGGCATAGCTACGCGTGCGGTACTTTATGATCTGCGGTTTTTTACCGGCCTCTTGTCCTTAGATGACTTTGGCCTCATCACGAAGTCCTTTGCCCAAATGCGGCAGTCATTCACGGATGAGTCGAAAGCCGAGGTAAACCGGGCATTTCTACATCGATCCGACGATGCCGGCAAAATGATGTCCGGATGGCTGGACGATCATTTTCGAAATGCACCGTCCTTTTTGACGACGGATAATGTCAAAATGGCCTGGAACCATGTGGCGCCTGACCGCCCTATGCCCCAGGAAGTCTTGAAGCTGTTAAGGATTGGCTGGCGCTACCACTTGCCCTGGCCTTTCTCAGGTAATTCCTAATCATAAATACTGTCTGGCGACCCTGCCACTTGTTCGCCGGTGGCCAATTGTGTCAAACAGCATGCTCACGCCGCTGCATGCTGCAAAAAGACGAATCCTATGCCGCAAAACTTAGGCCCGCCTGCGCCGTCTATGATTTATCAATTGCGACGGACTTTGATTCTGGCTGGTCTGCTGGCCGGGCCCGTGTTTTTTGTTGCAGGGTCCCTTTCGCTGGGCCGATTGCCGCAAGGGGTTGAGTGGGTCGAAACTGTTTTTATTGTGCCGCTTATTTCTCTGGGCGCTGGCGGGGCAATGACCGGATTGTTTGTCGCCATCGAACTGGTGCAGCGTTCACTCTGGCCTGCACCTCATCCTGATGATGGCGCATCGCCAGATATGTAATGGTTCAACCAGCCACTGGACTTTTCCACAGGCATGAGGCTACAGGTGTGGTCCGTATTGTCCGGTGCATCTTGCTGTTTCAAGTCGATGCCTTTGCAATAAATAAATAAAAGAGGTTTTTATGCGCCCTTCAGGTCGTGCCCCCGATGCCCTTCGTCCGGTCAGCTTTGAACTTGGCTTTGCCAAATATGCCGAAGGATCGTGTCTGGTCAAATTTGGCGATACCCATGTTTTATGCACCGCCAGCCTGGACGAGAAAGTACCGCCCTTCCTGAAAGGTCAGGGCAAAGGTTGGGTTACAGCCGAATATGGTATGCTGCCACGCGCCACCCATACCCGCGGACGACGCGAAGCGGCCGCTGGCAAACAATCCGGCCGGACCCAGGAAATCCAGCGTCTGATCGGGCGGTCTTTGCGGGCTGTCAGCGATCTGGTGGCCCTGGGTGAACGCCAGATCACCATTGACTGCGATGTCATTCAGGCTGACGGCGGAACGCGCACGGCGTCAATTACCGGGGGCTATCTGGCCCTTCATCAATGCCTGTCCGGTCTGGTCAAACAAGGAACATTGTCCAAGGTGCCGCTTATCGCCGAAGTGGCGGCAATTTCATGCGGCCTGTACAAGGGTGTTGCGGTGCTTGATCTAGACTATGCCGAAGATTCCAACGCCGAGGCTGATGCGAATTTCGTTCTAACCGGTACCGGCGGCATCGTTGAAATTCAGGGTACGGCAGAGGCTGATCCATTCAGCGAAGACCAATTCCACAGTCTGCTATCACTGGCTAAGGCAGGAATCGCGACGCTGACACAGGCACAGCGCAAGGCATTGGGTCTGTAATTCATGGCCAGACCATTTGTTGAAAAGCAACTGGTGATCGCCAGCCACAATCAGGGCAAGCTGAAAGAGATAGCTGCCCTGGTTGGGGATCTGGGGATATGCCTTCAGCTTGCTGGCGAGCTGGGCCTGCCGGAACCCGAAGAAACGGGGGCTACTTTTATCGAAAATGCACTGATCAAGGCGCGTGCGGCGGTTGAGGCAACCGGGCTGCCTGCGCTGGCAGATGATTCCGGTCTGTGCGTGCGTGCGCTGGATGATGCGCCTGGAATCTATTCCGCACGGTGGGCCGGACCGGGCAAAGACTTTGCTATGGCCATGGGCCGCGTGCATGAAAAGCTTGGCAACAGCAAAAACCGAAAGGCTTATTTTATCGCGGTGCTGGCACTGTGCTGGCCGGGTGGAACTTATCACATTGCCGAAGGACGGGTGGCTGGCGATCTTGTGTGGCCGCCGCGGGGTACCGGTGGGTTTGGCTATGATCCGATGTTTCAGCCCGAGGGAATGGAAAAGACATTCGGGGAAATGATGCCGGACCAAAAAAAGGCGATCAGTCATCGGGCTCGGGCATTGGCACAGTTACGCCGGGACTGTTTCCAGTTGTGACAGATTTGCAGCCAAAGCCTGATGCGCCGTGGGGCGGCTTTGGCATTTATATTCACTGGCCTTTCTGCCGTTCCAAATGCCCTTATTGTGATTTTAATTCCCATGTGCGCGCGGGCATTGATCAGGATCTCTGGCGCGAAGCGTTATTGCGCGATCTGCGTACCCAGATGGCACGTGCAGAACGGCCACCGGTGCAAAGCATTTTTTTTGGTGGCGGCACGCCATCGCTGATGGCGCCGAAAACAGCCGCCCTGCTGATTGACGAAATCGCCAGGACAGCGGGTTTTGCAGATGATGTTGAAATTACATTAGAAGCAAATCCGACCAGTGTTGAATCAGACACTTTTGCTGATTTTGCCAGTGCCGGGGTCAATCGTTTTTCGCTTGGTATTCAGGCGCTGGATGATACCGCGCTGAAATTTCTGGGGCGCGAGCATTCACGCAATGAAGCCTTGCTGGCACTTGATCGGGCTGTATCCTCTGGTGCACGTACGAGCTTTGATCTGATCTATGCCCGCCCCGAACAATCGCTGGCAGACTGGCGAGATGAGCTGACCCGCGCGCTTGCATTCGGCGTTGAACATATGTCGCTTTATCAACTGACGCTGGAACCCGGCACAGGTTTTACCCGTGCAGCAGAACGCGGCGAACTGATATTGCCGGATGAAGATCTGGCGGCCGATCTTTTTGATTTGACCCAAGAGATGATGGGGCAGGCTGCTATGCCGGGCTATGAAATATCCAACCACGCAAAGGCCGGAGCCGAGGCCAGACATAATTTGGTCTATTGGCGTGGTGGTTCTTATCTGGGTATTGGTCCGGGTGCCCATGGCCGGGTGATGGTTGATGGTCAGCGGCGAGCAACCATTTGCCAACGCACACCCGAAGACTGGCTGCGTGCGATAGAGTCAAATGGCCATGGCCTGATTGAAGACCGTGCCTTGTCGCCGGGTGATCAGGCCGAGGAATATGTGCTGATGGGTCTGCGCCTGTCCGAAGGTATCTCTCTGGCGCGGTTTGAATCCTTGGCCGGTCGGCCACTGGTCATTGATGATTTTGTCAAAGATGGTCTGCTGGTTGCAGATCGCGGCATGTTGAAGGCCACAGCCAGTGGCCGGCTGGTGCTCAATCGCCTGATATCCGAACTGCTATAGACCGATTACATGGCGGGTGTTGAATTGACGCCTGTATTTGGAAAGGCTGCGGGTGCCGGATCAATCACACGAAAGCCATCGCGCTGCACTTCCAGAATTGCCAGCCCGCGTTCGGACGTGCCATCCGGGCGTAATCTGAAAATGCCGTCAATGCCCACAAACCCCTGTGGCTGGGTCAGATGCTCGCTGGCATAGGGATCGGGCACGTCGGTCTGGCCCAGAACCGATGCAAGTGCAATCGCGTCATAGGCAAGGGTTGCAATGCGCGGCGGCACCTTGCCAAAAGTCCGGGCATAGCGGTCTGAAAATTCCCTGCGGGCCTGCGGCTCAGCCGCCGCAAACCAGCCATTGGTCAGTGTCGGTTCGCGCGCAATGCGCGCATCGTCCCAAAGACCGGTTCCCAGTACCTTGATCCGTTGGGTGTCCACTTCGTGATAGGGCAAAAGGGCCGCAAGCGAGGTCAGCAGCGATCCGCCCTCTGCCATCACCACGGCCTGAAAGCGCGGGGTCCAGCTTTGGTCCCCGCTGGCAGCGCCAGGCGGCCTTCCCTGTGCCAGGGCAATACGCCGCATCGGTTCGGACAATTGTGACGGTTGCTCGGCAAAGGTTTCGATTGCCGTGACCTCACCCTGAACTTCAGGCATCGCGGATTTCAAAGACTCTTTGACACGCACGCCATAAGCGCTGTCGGGAACCAGGGCCGCGAATTGATGCATGCCTTTTGAACTGGCAAACTCCACGATCCGTCTGATGTCATCATCAGGGGTAAATCCGATGATCCAGGCGCCGGGGGTGGCCACCGACCTGTCGGATGAAAAGGCGATCATATTGACTTTGCCTGCATGGGCCACTTCGGCAGCCCCGGTCACGGCGCGGGCAAAAACCGGTCCCACCAGTAAACTGGCACCGGACGATACGGCGGTCTGGGCTGCATCGCGCCCCTGTTCCAGACTGTCACCGGCGTCGCGTGGCACCAGGATGATGCGGGGATTGGCGAAATCAAAAAGTGCCAGGCTTGCTGCATTCAGCATGGCCTGTCCCAATTCAGCCTGCGGCCCGGTCAGGGGGACAAGGAAACCAATGCGGATGGTGCCATCTTCGCCGCGCAGAGAACCTGGGGCAACGGGCGGCGGGGCCGGTATGACCACGGGGGCAGGGGTCTCGACCGCCGGTGCTGGGGCAATGATCGCAGCATTCGCTTGGGGCGGTGTCGGCGCGGGCTTTGCTGCTTCATCCGGCTTTGATGGCCGCGAAAGCGTGATCGGCCGCAATATATCGCCCAAGTTGCCAAGGTTGGGCATTCGGGGCAGTTTAACCTCTGCACAGCCGGTCAACGTCCCGATCAGGGCGGCGGCTACGGCCAATTGCACCCGGGCCATCGGTGCATGACGTGTGATATTTCTTTCGGTGCGGGGCATTTTGTATGAAGCGGGCAAAGGATCAAGTATCCGGGCAAATTGGGGAGCCAGAGCCTAATGCCCAAGGGTCAAAGAGACAACCCAAACCAGCACCCGATCCGGCCGAACAAACCCTCGGCCCCGGTCTTTATGTGGTTGCGACCCCGATTGGAAATCTGGGTGATATGTCACCTCGGGCGCTGGATGTGTTAAGGCGCGCGGATCTGGTCGTCGCTGAAGATACCCGCGTGACTGGTAAACTTTTGTCGATCATGGGGATTAAACGTCCCATGATCAGCTATACTGAACATAATGACCAGGCGCGCAATCCGGCCCTGCTGGCAGCGCTGGACAAAGGTCAGGTGGTAGCACTGGTATCGGATGCCGGAACACCGCTGATTTCCGACCCCGGCCAGCGGCTGGTGGCCGCTGCAGTCCAGGCTGGCCATAAAATCGTGCCGGTACCGGGACCGTCGGCGGTTATTGCCGCCCTGTCAGTTGCAGGCTTGCCCACGGACCGGTTCATGTTTGTGGGCTTTCTGCCTGCGCGGCCCAAGGCGCGGCGTGATGAACTTGCCGGCCTGATCAATATTCCAGCGACTTTGATTTTCTATGAAGCACCGCATCGGCTGATCGAAACACTGGAAGATTTGAACGAGTTGCTTGGTCCACGACCCGCCATGGTAGCGCGCGAACTGACCAAATTTTATGAGGAAATCCGCCGCGGCAGTCTGGCTGAATTATCGAACGCAGTGAAGGATCAGGTTCCGCCCAGAGGCGAAATTGTGATTGTTGTTGCGCCACCACCAAAAGAGGGCATCGTCGATCACGCATCTTTTGATCTGGATCAGGTCTTGAAAACTGCACTGGACCAATATTCGCTCAAAGATGCGGTTGCCGCCATCGCCGATGCCCATGGCCTGAACCGGCGCGATGTCTATGCCCGTGCCCTGACCCTGAAAAAATAATGCGGACCCGAAACCAGCGCCAGAAGGCCCAGACCCAGGGTCAGATGGCCGAAACACTGGCCTGCTGGTTTTTGCGGTTGAAGGGATATCGGATTCTGGCGCGGGATTATAAAACCCCTGTTGGTGAAATTGATATTATTGCGGCAAGAGGCACTGTCCTCGCCTTTGTCGAAGTCAAACAGCGGCAGACCCGACGCGCAAGTCTGGACGCAATCAGCCCCCGGCAGCAATACCGGATCATACGTGCTGCCGGTGCCTTTTTGACGCGCCGATCTGATCTTGCCGGTCGCGACCTTCGTTTTGATGTCATTGCTATAAATGGTCTGTCCTTGCCCCATCATCTGCAGAATGCGTGGCAGGCTGATCCCCGGCATTGGGTCTGAAAGCCCCATACCCACCGGTAACTTTGGGGCAAAACTGGATTATACTGCCGCCCATGATTCGCTAATTGCTGTATCAAGGAGTGAGGGTCGTCATGAACCATTCTGGATCAATATTCAAACTTGCGCTGGCCTGGGCAATGATCGGCATCGGCCTGTCCGGGCTTGGCGGTTGCGTGGCTGCGGCCGTCGGTGCTGGCGGGGCGGCGGTCAAGACAGTGACCGAGACACGCAGCACCGGTGCCGCTGTCGATGACACAACGATAAAACTCAAACTGAACGCGGCATTTGTCTCCAACAGTTTTGCCATGTTCCGGCGGGTTGATACCACAGTGACCGAAGGCCGCGTGCTGTTGACCGGTTCGGTCCCATTGCCCGAACAGCGGATCGAGGCGGAACGGCTGGCATGGGGCGTATCAGGCGTACGCGAGGTCAGCAATGAACTGCAGGTCGAAGATCGCTCCAGTATCTGGGACGGTTTGCGTGACACACGTATCTGCACCACGATCCGCACAAAGCTGACGGTAGCGGCTGATATTCACAGCCAGAACTTTTCGATCGAGTGCGTCAATCAGATTGTTTATGTCAGCGGCATTGCTGCTGATCAGTCTGAACTGGACCGTGTGCGTACGATTGTGCGCGGGGTTGAATCCGTCAAAGACATTACTTTCTATACCCGCTTTAAAGATGATGGCCGCGCACCGTGAAGATCGAAGCAGGCAACCGGTTAAAAGCAATCGGTTTGACCGGGTCAGATTTCGGCGCGCATGAAATTGGAAATGTGGCGCTAAACCTTGCCGGTCTGGATCATCCGGACTGTGATCTGGAACCTTATCGCCAGCATCTGACGGAACTTGGCCAGAAGCTGAAATCGGCATTGAGAGAGTTTGATGCGCCCGAGGCGCTGGCACTGGTTCTGGCAGTGGGCGCCGGTTATACCGGCGACCGCATCGGCTATGATGATCCGGCCAATGCCGATCTGGTTCAGGTAATCGACCGCAGGCGTGGTCTGCCAGTGGCCCTAGGCGTTATCTATCTTGACGTGGCGGCCAAAGCGGGGCTTTCCCTGACGGGGCTGAATTTTCCGGGTCACTTTCTGGTGCGGCTGGAACAATCCCCACAGATCATCATTGATCCGTTCAATGATGGGGCGGTGGTGGATCAGTCCGGGTTACGGCGTCTGATGAAAAGTTTCATGGGTGCGGATGCGACATCCTTTCCCAATCAATGGCAGGCGGTTCAGCCGCGCGATGTTTTGCTGCGCCTGATCAATAATGTGAAAACCCGCGCAATCAAGGCCAGGGACCAGAACCGCGCTGCCGAAATGCTTGAACGCATGACGGCCCTGGCACCCACTGACCCGGCTTTGTGGTTTGAACGTGCGATGGTCGAGGCCGATCTTGGCCATTTACACACCGCACGCCTGGCCCTGCAAAACTGTCTGAGTTCCGATCCAAATCCGTCGTTGCACCAATTGGCGCTCGATAAACTGGGCCTGATGCAGCGGTCCTTGAATTAACCCCCATCAGGTCATCATCCGGATGGCCCTGATCCTAATTCCCTGGAGCAATCCGCCATGAGTCTTGCTGTCGCCGTTCAGATGGACCCGATTGAAACCATCAATATTGATGGCGATTCAACCTTTGCCCTGTCGCTTGAGGCGCAGGCGCGTGGTCATACGCTGATGCATTATTTGCCCAAACATATGAGTCTGGACGGGACACGGCTGCTGGCACGCGGCCATGCCATGCGCGTGCAAAGGGTCAGGGGCGATCATTTCAGCTTTGAAGCTGAGAAAGAATATGACCTGTCCACATTTGATGTGGTTCTGCTGCGTCAGGACCCGCCATTTGACATGAATTATATCACCTCCACGCACTTGCTGGACAATATTCACCCCAAAACGCTGGTTGTGAACAATCCGACCTCGGTCCGTAATGCGCCAGAAAAATTGCTGGTTACCCAATTTCCCGATCTGGGTCCGCCGACATTGATCACATCCGACCCGCAGGCGGTTATGCGCTTTCGCGCGATCCATCGTGAAATTGTGGTCAAACCTTTATACGGCAATGGTGGGGCCGGTGTTTTCAGAATTACCGCTCAGGATGAAAATCTGAATGCGGTGTTAGAGACGATGGACCTTCTCTATCGCGCACCCTATGTAGTTCAGGCCTATTTGCCTGCCGTGCGCGAAGGCGACAAGCGGATCATTCTGGTCGAAGGCGAACCCGTTGGCGCGCTGAACCGGCGCCCGAAAGAGGGCGAGGCGCGGGCCAACCTGCATGTGGGTGGTGCTGCGGAAAAAATTGACCTGACAGCGCGTGACAGGGAAATCTGTGCAGCCATTGGTCCCACATTGCGCCAGATGGGTCTTATCTTTACCGGTATTGACGTGATCGGCGGCTACCTGACCGAAATCAATGTCACTTCGCCCACTGGCCTGCAGGAAATATCCCGCTTTACCGGTGTGAACCTGCCCGGACTGATCTGGGATGCCATCGAAGCACGGCGCAAAAACTGATTTCAGACATGATGCCGGTGATTGAAACACAGCGCCTGACCTTGCGCACCTTTAACGGGGATGATCGGGCTGCACTGGCACAATTGAATGCAGACCCGGCCGTGATGGAATTTCTGCTTGGGCCGATCTCGGCAGAACAGTGCGGCTTTTTGGCAGACACGATTCTGCAACATTGGCGCGAATATGGTTTTGGCATTTATTCGGCTTTCGAACGAGACAGCGAATGTTTCGCTGGCTTTATCGGGCTGATGCATCTGAAGCCGGATTTGCCGATGGCACCAGGTGTTGAGATTGCCTGGCGGCTGGGCCAACCCTTTTGGGGACGCGGGCTTGCCAGCGAGGGCGCAAGGGCGGTTCTGGATTTCGGCATCGGCCAGTTGAATCTGGCCGAAATAGTGGCCTTTACCTCGGTCGCCAATATTCGATCGCAAAGGGTCATGGAAAAGATCGGCATGGTGCGTGATTTGAGCGGCGATTTTGACCACCCGCGCATTGCCACAGGTCACCCGTTGCAACGCCATGTAATCTATAAGTTCGGACGTAAGGAATAATCGATGACATTGTCTGTTGTCTGGCGTGGCTGCGCCAATACCTGGGAATGTGATGAGATGGGGCACATGAATGTGCGCCATTATCTGAACAAGGCGGGCGAGGGGCTGGATTGTCTGGCTTACGAGTTGGGCCATGGACCGAAAGCCATCGCGCAAACCGGCCTTGTGCTGGTGCCTGCCGAACAGCACGTGCGTTATCAGCGCGAAGTGCGCGCCGGTACGCCGCTGACCGCATCAGCCGGTGTTATATCGGTCAGCCCGGATCGCTTGCGGGTGTATCTGGAAATTCGCATGACGTTCGACAACACCCTGTCAGCGACCATTGTGACCGACCTGATGGCGGTTGACGCAAAATCGCGCAATCGCCAACCGCTATCGGCTGAAATCGTTGCAGCGGCGCGGGCTCGGCTGATGGATATGCCACTCTCAGGCGCGCCCAAAGGTTTGGTACTGACCCCGCCGCGCGTGCAGGCTGATCTTGATATCGCGAACAAACTGGGGCTCAAGGAAATCTATCGCGGATCGGTTCAGCCATCGCAGGTCGATGCCGATGGTTATGTGGTGCCCTATCACCTGATGGGCATGATATCAGACGGCATCGGGAATTTTCTGATGGTCATCAACCCGGATCGCGGGCGCGCGCCGGGTGATGGCGGGTCTGGTGGTGCAGCCCTTGAATATCGCTTTGTCTATCGCCGGGCGGCCCGCCTGCGCGATGTCGTTACCATTCGTTCAGGGTTATGTGGTCTGACCGACAAGGCCCAGATTTTCGGCCACTGGATCATGGATCTGGAAACGGGCGAGGCGATTGCAACCGCCCAGGCCGTGGCCGTGGGTTTTGACCTTTCCACGCGCAAGATCATGCCGATCAGCCCCGAAAACCGGGCGCGCATGGAAGCGGTCCTGATACCTGATCTTGGCGTTTGAATTATCGCACCCAAGAACCATCGACACAGCCCGAACCGCGTTCTAAACTTGTGAAAATGATATTTGCCGGGAGAGTGAATAATGGACCTGTCAGTCAGCGCCGAAGAGGCCGCCTTTCGTCAGGAATTGCGCCAGTTCATAGCCGAAAATCTGACCCCGGAACTAAAACACGGTTCCGAACTCAGCCATAAGGAAGCTTCTGTCCGCTGGCACAGGATTCTGGCCGCCCGTGGTTGGGGTGCGCCCCAATGGCCGCGCGAATTCGGCGGTCAGGGCTGGTCGGCCAGCCAGTTTTATATCTTCGAAGAAGAACAGGCAATTGCAGGCTGTCCAGCCATATCGCCCTTTGCAACCAAAATGGTCGGCCCCGTGATCATGCATTTCGGCACCAAAGAACAGCAGGATTTCTGGCTGCCCAAAGCATCCGGGGGCGAACATTACTGGTGCCAGGGTTATTCTGAACCCGGGTCCGGTTCAGACCTTGCCGCGTTGCAGACCAAGGCTGTGCGCGATGGCGATCATTACGTGGTCAATGGCATGAAGATATGGACGTCCTATGCGCATCTGGCAGACTGGATGTTTGCGCTGGTACGCACGTCATCTGCTGGCAAGACCCAGGAAGGCATCACGGTATTATTGATCGATATGAAAACACCGGGCATATCCACACGCCCGCTGATCACGATTGATGGCACCCATATTTTGAACGAAGTACGCTTTGAAGATGTGCGCGTGCCCGCCTTTAATCGCATTGGCGAGGAAAACAAGGGATGGAGCTATGCCAAATTCCTTTTGGGTAATGAACGTGCGCTGATCGCACAGGTGGCGGCATCCACCAATATGGTCAAGCGGCTGAAAGATTATGCCCGCGTTGAACGTCAGAACGGTGCAAGCCTGCTTGAAGATCTGTCATTCCGGCATCGGCTGGCCGAAGTGGAAATCGAGCTGGAAGCGCTGCGCATCACCAATCAGCGCGTACTCTATGACAATTCATCGGGAACCGCTGGCAATGGTGGTGCGATATTGAAATCGAAAGGTACTTTCGTCAGTCAGGCGCTGGCGGAACTGCTCTCCGAACTGGTGGGCTTTTATGGCGCACCCTGGATCAAGGAAGATCTGCTGCATGGTCGCAATGAACCCTGGCCGGGTCCGGCGCATGCCAAAGGTGCGGTCTCCTGGTACATGCGCACCCGCGCCAACACGATTGAAGGCGGTACCGAAGAAATTCAGAAAAATGTGATCGCCAAACAGGTTCTGGCTCTTTGATCCCAACCCGAACGCTGGCACCGGGAACCGGCATATGGATTGTGGCTCTGGCGCTGGTGCTGGTCGCGGCATCGGTAAATCTGCAAGTACCACTCTATGCCGTTTACGCTGAACGGTCGGGTTATGGGGTAGGGGCAACTTCGGTTGCCTTTGCCTTTTATATTTCCGCCCTGATACCGATGCTTGTGCTGGCGGGCGGGCTGTCGGATCGCATCGGACGCAAACTGCCAATTTTGGGCGCACTGGCCTGTGCATTTGTGTCCACACTGGCGCTGGTTTATGTGCCGCGCCTTGAGATGGTGGCTTTGGCGCGTATTGCACAAGGGTTCGCCATATCGCTCACGGCAGGTGCAGGCACTGCCTGGGCTGCTGAGCTGGATATGGCGCGCCAAGGTGTCAATCCTGATCCGCATTCCGGTGCACGGGCAGCATCGCTTGTGACGATCATGACGGCACTTGGCTTTGGCGCTGGGGCCTGCTGGACCGCTATCGATCTGATGGTCAACGGTTTTTCACTTGATCCATCGTCCTATCGCGAATTTGCCATTCTGCTGGCATTGAGTTTTGCGCTGGTATTATTCGTGCCTGAAACCCATCGTGGCGGGGCACATCATGCGATCCTTCGCCGCCCGGCCTTTTTGCCAGGTACTGCCATATCAGGATTGTCCATTGCGCTGGGTTGGTCGGCTGTCGGGATCGTGATCGCAATTCTGCCTTCAGCTTTAGCCAAAACAGGCATGTCATCCTGGGTCGGGGTGGCGTTGTTACTGATCAATGGTGGCGGCGGACTGACCCAGATTGGCACACGCCATTGGCTGCCGGTCCTGCAATTGCGCGTCGGGCTGATTATGCTGCCTGTGGGGCTGAACCTGATTATTGCCGGTGTGCTGGGCGATCAGATCATGCTTGTCATTATCGGTGCCATGGTATCTGGCATGGCAACGCATGGAACACTTTATCAAGGCGGCCTAAATCTTGCGACGGCAAATGCGGGCAGCCAGCGTGCCCGCGCGGCGTCGGCTTTTTTCATCTATGCCTATCTTGGTCTGGGGCTGCCTGCCATTCCCATCGGGATATTGAATGATCTTGTAGGCCGCGACCGCGCGCTGATTATTTTCGGCATATTCGGGACTGTTTCATCCGTGATGTTATTGCTGGCTTCATGGCGCAAAGACAAAAAAAGCGTAACTGCCTCGTAATGGTCATGGCGCTGCCCAAAAGCGGTCACAATTGAAAATCACATTGAAACCCAACGCAGGTCGCGGAGGGAAAAATGTCAGCAGTTCTTGTGGCGTCGGACGCCGGGTCAATTACACAGACGACGTTGGATCACGCCGGATCGGTCAAAAGCCTCTGGCGTTATGGCCTGCGGGCGCATCTTGTGCGCCATGCGGGCGAGCACATCGTGCTGGTTCATCACATGGACCGCCACGGTGCGGTGATCTCGGGCGGTGTGGTCTGCCAGCTGGGCGAGATGGTGGTTCTGACCGTTGATGGCATCGGTCACATATCCGGACATATTCAGGATCGCTGCCGTCAGGGAATCAGGATCAGATTCGAAGACGATCCATCCTTGGTCGGACTGATGCGGCATTGCGTGGATCAGCACGCTGGCGAATATGTATGTTAGCCTATCAGTGCTCAGGGATTTAATGCGGTGAAGCCCAGTGCCGCCTGCTGAGCTGGCACACATACCAGTCGGACCAGCGCACGGGTCATCCGAAGGGTGATGTCATCATCAACCCGTGTCCTGGTACCGGCAGCCGGAAAATCTACAGGACTCGTATCGGCAATGCCGATGAAATGCGCCTTGAAGTCCTCGTCCATGATGCATTCAAGGCGCAATACCGTCGGGGGATAGGACCAGGGTGCAGGTGCCGCACGCTGGGCATCCAGAATTTCAAGATAGTCAGATAACCGCGCAACATCGCGGGCCAGATGGACGAAACCGCTCCATGCTGTTCCAGCCACGCGGACGCCTTTGAATCGACCCACTTCGCTCAGATATGCCCTGAGAGACCAGATACCGGCCCATGGTTCGCCATCGCCTGCAAACGGATCAAGGCCCGGATAATCCTTGTGTCGATGGGCTGAGGTGATAATCCGGGTCGGCTGCAAGGCATTGATGTCATCAGCATGCGGCAGGCTGGGTTCGGGCGCGAAATGTACAATCCCATCATCAAATATCAGCGCCCGGCCAATATCAGGTGACGGCAGTACCAGGAAAAGACTGACACAGGCCAGACGACCATTGACCAGTAACGGACGCTCGACCAGGCGCTGCACAAGACTTGGTCCGGACGACAGAAAATCCGATGGGGATTCGGCCAGAACAAGCACGCCTGATCCACCAGGTTCGGCAGGCTTTACAATCCAGCGTCCCGGTAATGCGCGCGCAAGTTCGTTTGCGTCATCCGGCAGGACATAAGTTTCGGGATAGTAGGGAAATGCGCCATGCCCCTTGGCGGCGGCATAGCCTGTGATCGCATGATGCAGATCGATCTTTTGATAGAGCCGGTTAAAGCCCGGATACCTTAACGCGCCAATAGTGGACATCGCTGCAACAAACGCCCGCCCGCCGGTCCCGTTTGCACCGACCTCGGCGTCAATGCGTGTGGCTGGCTCGGCATCATCATCGCCAAGCGCCGCCAGTGCCAGAAACAGCCGCGCCGCGCGATAATCTGTTTCATCCAGACCCGTGCTTTCGACCATCTGTTCCAGTTGCCGCCGCGCATTGGCCCCGTCGCCAATACGGGCAAGCGCCAGTGCGCGCAAAAGCGCCTGCTGCGGCACCAATTCGTTTGGTGGCATCGACATGCCGAGCGTGCGTATGACGGCTGTCCAGTCCCCTGTTCGGAAATCAACCATTGCCTGCTGGCTTGCCAGAAGCGGCCAGTCTGAACGCAATTGCGACAGGCGCTTCAGCGCCTGCGCTGCGGCTTCAAAATTCATCCGGGGCACGGCGCAGTCAACCGACGCCTGCAGGACTAGCGGCGAATTGGAGCCATTGGGCCACATTGACAGCGCTTCTATAGCAAAACGTCGTTCAACCATCGCCTCGCGCAGGGCGTCACACACCCGCGCTTCCAGGCGTACCCGCTCTGGTGTGCTGGTGCCGATGCCGCTGGCCTTGATCAGATCAAATGCTACCTTCAAGTCCCCCGCACGCAGTCGCATCAATGCCTGGGCCAGGGCTGGTCGGCTGAAACCGGGACGGGCTGCGCGTGCATGTCGATAGGCCATCTCGGCGGATTGGTCTGCCCGGACCGCATCAAGAAAAAGCCCCATGGCCAAAAGGCTTTCGGCATCTGCCGGGCTAAGGGAGACAAGGGCAGCCATCGCACCTGCCGCCGCGCGCTGGTCGCCAAGCGCATAAAGCGCCTGTGCCCTCAGTGCGTGCAGTCCCCGTTCGCCGCCAAGATCAATCAAAGCCTGATCAAGCAGGCGAAGTGCATCCCGCGCACGACCCTGTGCCAGATTTTGGCCAGCCAGCCCCAGAATCGCAGCGGTGGAACTCATAATGTGCAAAACCTAAGAGAAGCGGGCTCCAATCACAATACCGGTATAAATAAAGGCCTGTCGCATTGTGGGCCATGTCACATGCTTCATTTCTATCTTTGTGTCTTTGAAATATTTGAGAATGCTCATAGGTTTTGTAAATTAAAAACCCCTCTCGG
>CAISDR010000343.1 GCA_903884125.1 uncultured bacterium | reverse complement strand
CGCTACCATGTTTGCCGGAATCTGGGGTATGAATTTCAAAGGCATGCCCGAACTGGACTGGGAATATGGTTACCCCATGGCGTTGAGCGTAATCACCGGTACAACCGGATTTCTATTCTGGCGCTTTCGGAAAGCAGGGTGGTTGTGAACAAACATTTTCATCTGGCGCAATTGAATGTGGCCAAAATGCGCTTTGCCCTTGATGCCCCCGAAATGTCGGATTTCATCGAAAGCCTTGACCGCATAAATGGACTGGCTGAACGTGCACCGGGCTTTGTCTGGCGGCTTAAGACTGCTGAGGGCGATGCAACGTCCCTGCGTCCCATGGGACCGGATAAACTGGTCAATCTCTCTCTGTGGAAAGATATCGACAGTCTCCACCATTTTGTCTATCGCGCCGATCATATGGATATGATGCGCAGACGACAGGAATGGTTCACCCAGATGGATGAAGCCATCACCGTATTATGGTGGGTGATAGCTGGACACATTCCTACAATTGGCGAAGCCGTCGAAAGACTTGATCGCCTGCGCTATCACGGGCCCGGTCCGAAAGCCTTTGGATTTAGGCAAGCAAAAGATTTTCCGCCAGAAATCTAGTGTTTATGGCTTGCTGAAAAGGCTGCCTGCTGGGCCGGTGTCGCCTCGGTCTGATATTTCTTGCGCCATTCATCATAGGGCATGCCATAGATGATTTCGCGGCTCTGATCCTTTGACAGGTCAATGCCCTCGACCATGGCTGCCTCTGCATACCAGTTGGACAGGCAGTTGCGGCAAAAGCCCGCCAGATTCATCAGGTCAATATTCTGTACATCCGTGCGTTCGGCCAGATGCGCCAGAAGTTTTCGGAAGGCGGCCGCTTCCAGTTTGGTCTTTGTCAACTCGTCCATTTTGTTTGACCCCGGCTGATTTATTTCTTTGACTTGATATCCATGGCTTCAAGGGCTGTGCGCGCCTGTTCGGCAACGGGGGATTTTTCATCCATCTGAATAGCGCGCAAAAGGTTTTTGCGCGCCTTCACCTTATCAGATTTCGCCACATCGATCAGACCACGTTCCAGCCAGATATCAGGACGGTTTTCATCAAGGGCCAGAGCGGTTTCAATATCTTCTTCGGCCAACTTGACCTGATTGGCCTGACGCCGGGCGGTGGCGCGCAGGGCATAGGAATCGATCGAAACCGGATCAAGGCTCAACGCCTGGGACAGGGCGCCAACCGCCTTGAACCAGTCTTTGGACAGAATATAGGCCCGACCCTGATCGGCCAGAATGCCTGCATCGTCTGGGGATAAGGCATGGGCCTGATCCAGTGCCTTGAGCGCAGGCTGGGGAAGGCGCGCCAGAAGATAGACCTCGCCCGCTTGAACCAGCAGTTCTGATCGCACGGTCTTTGGCGCATTGCGCGCACCATCGGCCAGAATCATCAGCTTTTCACCCGCGTCGGTGTAATTGCCCAGACGCATCAGCGCCATGGCCTGGCAATGACGCGCTGGCATGGACTGGGATTCGTCCACCCAGACCGAGGCCAAATCATAGGCCTTGTCCGGTGCGGTATCAGCCAGCTCCAGACAGGCCCGATAGCGTTCCGGCTCGGGCGCATTTTTGTCGGGCTTTGGCGCAGGCGCCTGTGCGCGCGCCTTTGGCCTGGGCGGTGGGTCGGGTGGGCGCGGGGTTGGACTGCTTTGAGCCAGTGCCGGGGCGGTAATGAGCCACAGGCCAAGTGCCAAAGTAAGACCACGAATGGATAGGGCATGGAATTGAACAATCATGGCCGCTAAAGTCACCAACCAGCGCCAATCGTCAAGCGTGCGGTTGACATGAGGGTCGTTTTTTCAAGATGGAAATCTGATGGCAGACCACCAACCCTTACTATTCTGCTTTGGTCTGGGCTATTCGGCTCTTGCGGCTGCCCGGCTTTTACAGGCGCAGGGCTGGCGCGTTGCCGGGACCTCGCGGCAGGCTGACAAGGTTGAGGCCTTCATCGCACGGGACATTGATGCCCAGGTTTTCTCCCCTTCCCAACCGCTTGCCCGACCCGATGTGATTGATCAAGCCGATGCGATCTTATCATCCATCGCCCCGGACGAGGATGGCGATGCGGTCATTCGCCATCATGGCGCGCAACTGGCAAAGGCGCGGGGCTGGCTGGGCTATTTATCCACAACGGGCGTTTATGGTGATGCCGGGGGTGCCTGGGTCGATGAAACTGCCAGACGACGCTCCACCTCGGCCCGCGGTCAGGCGCGGATCCTGGCCGAAGATCAATGGCACGATCTGGGGGCAGAGATTTTCAGGCTGGCGGGTATTTATGGCCCCGGCAGGAACCAGCTTGTCAGTCTGCGCGAGGGGACAGCCAAACGGCTGGTCAAACCCGGACAGGTTTTTTCGCGTATTCATGTGGATGATATCGGTCGGATCATTGCCGGTGCCATCGCACACCCCAACCGGGGTGCGATTTACAATGTTGCCGATGACGAACCGGCCCCGCCACAGACGGTGATCAGCTATGCAGCCTATATGCTGGGGATGATGCCGCCGCCGGAAGAAGATTTCGAGACCGCACGCCACCGTCTTTCGCCCATGGCACAGAGCTTTTACGCCGATAACAAACGCATCGATAACCGAAAAGTGAAAAAAGCACTGGGTCTGTCCCTGCTTTATCCGACCTATCGTCAGGGACTGTCTGCCTGCCTTGCTATGGAAAAATCGGGTGCGTGATAATTTGATACCTTGAACAGATAGTATTTCAGGGCAGGGGCATTTTTGCGCGGCATGTTGATGGTGGAAAAAAGCTCGACTGCGCCAAAGCGTTCGGCCAGCGGCCCCAGGTTATCAAATCGCGAGACAAGCAGTCCCGACTGACCTGTCACCGCATCCAGTGGCGCGCTAAGATCAAACTCGGAATGCGCCCGGCCATCCGATGACATAATCCGCACCGGCCCATAAATCAGCGGCAGGTAATATAACAGCCGGGCCATTTCCATCCGGTCCGTGGCAATCAGGGTCGGACGTTCAGACCGTTCCCATTCGCGCGCGATTTCGCCGGCCAGCCGCCGCCAGCCGTGAAGTCCCGCCACCGGATCATTTTTGATTGGCGGCTGAATAAGGCCAAGACCCCAGGCGAAAAGTCCTATCAAAATCAGCCCATGAAATGCCAGATTTCCATTGGCAAGTACCGGGCGGGTGACCATAAAACGCGCCACGCACAAGCTGGCCCCCACATAGGCAAAGGCCGCCCAGTTTGCAAAGGCGCGGCTGGCCAGTGCCTGCATGGTCATCAAACCCAGAACCGGTAGCGCAAAGCATAAACAAAGGCGTAATCTCGGATCAGCCCAGACGCGCCGCTGAAACGCCATATAGAGCAGAATAGCCAATGGCACCGGACCAAAGACACCAACCTGTCCGCCCAGAAACACCAGCATGTTTTCAGGATTAAACAGATGACCGCCAAGGCCCGCATTTTCGGCCAGATGGCCATAGGTTGCGGCCTGATGTTCAAGATTCCAGACCACATTGGGTGCGTAGATCAATGCACCCAGCGCGATACCCGCCCAGAAATTCACACGGCCCAATAATGTCCGCGCCCGTGCATCAATGCTTATATGGATTACCAGACCGACCAGTGCATAAGCCATGGCCAGTTTTGACAACAGGCCGAAACCAAGGCCAAGGCCCAAAAGGATTACATCACGTCTGGATGCCGGATTGCCATAAAGCCCCGCATAACCAAACAGTGCCAATGCCGCAAACATCAGCATTGGTGCGTCGGTGGAAATAATCAGGCTGGAAAACGATACACCCGGCAGCAAAGCCCATAACATCGATGCCAGCGCGCCAGTGCGCAGATCAAACAGCCGCCAGCCGGTGGCAAAAAGAAAAATCGCTGTCAGGGCATGACAAAGCGGTGCAGCCAGCCTGACCGCTGCTTCTGATGTGCCGTAAAGTGCAGTGGTTGCGGCAATCAGCCAGGCGATCAGCGGCGGCTTGGTGAAATAGCCAAAGGCCAGATCGCGTGACCAGGCAAAATATTGTGCTTCGTCACCATAGAGCTCTAGGCCGGAACGGGATAAAAACCATAGCCGTGCCAGCGTGATTGCGGCGATAACCGCAAAAGCCAGGCGGGCAGCCGCGTAATCGGCAAGGTCAGGCGGACCCGAGGGCCTTGAAGATAGAATCATGGACGGAAGTAGTAGCGCAGGCTGCCCTGTATTTGAAGTTCATCCTGAATTTCAGCAAAACCAAGGCGCAGGCGCCGGCGATCGGCGGATTGCACCACCAGCTGCTCAAGGGTCAGGCGCAGGTCTTTATTCAGCCACGTGATATAGGCGGCGGTAAATGCATGTCCATGCTGATCATTACCAATCGGTCCCAGTCGATTTCGGTCGCTGACACGAAATTCCTCTGCGCGCAGTGACAGACGATGCGGCCCATAGTCCTGAGCCACCAGGATTGATGCCGTATCAAATTTTACATCCAGCAGAAAGGTGGGGATGGGATTTATTCTAGTGGTGCCGGTCAGGACTTCGGCAATCACCGTCAGATCAAAGGGCAATGGCACTTCAGCACTAAAAGTAAAAAAACGCGTCCGCCAGGCCGCACGCCCGTCACGCACGGCGCGTGGATCAGCGAAATTATCATAGGCAAACCCGCGCAGCGTGAACATATCGGGCCGCTTATAGGTCAATCCCGCATAGCCACCATAATGATTGTTCAGCTGACGTAATTCATTGACATACCCGCTGGGCATCTGGGCGCGCGGGTCGAACAATCCCGGCAGGGTGTCAGAAAAGGAAAACCCTCGCCCGGCTATCGTGACCCCGGCCGGGTCGTTACCACCATAAACCCCAAGACGCAGATCAATCCTGTCAGCATCCAGCCGCCACTGGGCTGCACCTTCAACACCAAGAATCTTTATTTCTTCACCTAACCAGGATGAAAGTGCGGAAGGCGTCAGATTATAAGCACTGGTCCAGGCAAAGGCGGTCTCCGAAAGTCCAGCAGGCGGCAAAAAAGCGCCCGCGCGAAACTGAAATTTGACGATGTCGGTTGAAACCGGTGCATATCGCAGAAACGCTTCGATGGCATCAAGCCGCGTGCGCGATGAACCACTTGCCCGCCAATGGCTTTCAAAACTCAGATCATAGGATAAACGATAATTCACAAGAAACGCCGCTGTTGGAATATCCAGCAACAGGCGCCGCCTGCCCGCCCTGTCAGCGCCAAACTGCGTGATGCCAATACCACGGTCGAAATAGCTTTGGGTTCTGGAACTGGCTATGGCGCGTGCATCGAGCATCACCGCCAGATTGAGGCCGGGAATTAACGGTTCGTCCCCGGCCCGGGCAGGCTGAAAGAACAGAACCGACATAAGAATGATGCAGACGGCAACCCCGCCCAAAAATGCCGATCGTTCAGGCCGCTGCGGCGGCATAGGGTGACTCGCGGGCAAAGATATTGAATTTATCCAAAGTCAACGGACGGCTCATGAAATAGCCCTGACCCACATCACAGCCAATGCCTGACAGGATATCATAGGCCTGCTGATCCTCAACGCCTTCGGCGGTAATCCTCAAATCCAGGCCATGTCCCAGATCAACAATTGCCCGCACGATGGTCCGATCGGTTTCATTCTGACTAAGATTCAATACAAAGGATTTATCGACCTTCAATTCCGCCAGCGGCAATTTTCGCAGATAGGCAAAGGACGAATGACCTGTGCCGAAATCATCTACCGATAATGAAATTCCCTGATCCGCCAGCCGTCGCAGCACGATCATGGCAGATTCCGGGTCGGACATAATTGCAGATTCGGTAATTTCCAGGATCAGCTTTTCGCCAGCCAGACCAGCATCGCCCAGCAGACCCTGGATCAGATCGGGCAGGTTTTTGTTCAAGAGATCGCGAACGGAAAGATTGACCGCAACTTTCAGGTCCAGATGTTCGCTCTGCCAGAGACGTGCCTGATCGATTGCGGTTTTCAGTGCCCAATTGGTCAGGCGATGAATCGTGCCGCTTTCTTCGGCCAGCGGAATAAAACGATCCGGTGGTAAAAATCCGTGGCGGGGGTGTATCCAGCGCACCAGCGCCTCAGCCCCGATAAGCCTGCCCGAGCCAAGACCGATCTTGGGCTGATAGTGCAACTGCAGTTCACCTCGGGCGACACCACCGCGCAATTCGCCCATCAGGGACAGATTTTCGGGTTTGAACGGGTCGCTGGCAGGATCATAAACAGTGATCGTGCCGCCTGCACGATGTGCGGAAAACAATGCCACATCCGCATGCTGAAGCAGGGTGCGGGCGTTCTGGCCATGTGCTGGCGACGTTGCCATGCCGATGCCAACGCTGGCATCAATCGCCACCGCATCATCTATGCGAACAGGGGCATCAAACGCATGCACGATGCGTCCTGCTAGGGGTGTTACCTGGTCCGGGCTTTGACCCGGCAGCAGCAGGGCAAAAACCGAATCCGAGATACGTGCTGTTGTTGAGCGCGCTGGCATCAGGTCTGCAATCATCGGACCGATATTGGTGATCAGCGTATCGCCCAGATTATGTCCCAGGGTCTGGTTTATTTCCGGCAGGCGATTGATTCCCACAAGTGCGATAGTCACTTTGGGATAGTCGCCATTGACCGGTGCCAGCGCCTGGTCCAGAAGTCGTTCGAACATCCGACGATTGGGCATGTCTGTCAGCTGATCATAATCGGCCTGATGTGAAATGCGCTCTTCGCGTTCGCCGATGGCTGCCGTCATCTGATTGAAAGCAAGTCCCAGCTGGCCCACCTCGTCGCCGGTTGTCACCTCGACCTTGGCGGCATAGTCACCTGCGCCAATTCTGCGCGCAGCGGTCGCCAGTTTTGATATGGGCCTTGCAATGCTTTCAGCAACCCACAGGCCAAGACCCAATGACAGGACAAGCACAACCAGCAGAATCAGGCTCAGTTGCACAAGTAGCTGGTTATAGGGAACCAGCGCGTCGTCAATTGCATATTGCAGCACGGCCGTGACATAGGGGCTTTCCTTTGCCACGGCGACCGAACGCTCGATGGTGACAAACTGCCGGCCGTCGATCAGGACAATTGCCGGACGCGCTTCCTGTCCATCGCCTAGGTCCTTGATAATTGAATCCTGCATCTGTTGCGGCAATGTTGATGCCGCGACCTGAAATCCCTTGCCATGATTGTCATAGGCAAAGGTGATATCGAGCGGGACTGCTGAGACATCGCGCAATTCGCTGGCCATCTGATCATCAATCGGCAGTTCGATGGCAACATAAGCGGCGGTCACCGGATATTTTACCGGCACCACCACCACACGATAAAGTGTGCCGCCATCGACCGCGATTTCGGTCGACACTTCCCCATCAGCGGGGGCATCAAGCATGGAGGGAAAAGCGAATTTTTCCGGCGGCGGCAGGCGGTCGCGTGTCATGGCGCTATCGGCAATGACCATGCCATCCAGGTCGATCAATAATGCGCGTGTGACCTTGATCCGGTTGGCAAGATTGATCAGCACCGATTGGCGTGTCATTGCCTCACCCTTGACCAGCTGGGTACGGGTTTCATAGTCCTGAATGGCGATACGCACGCTTTCCGTCAGTTGTCCGGCTTTTGCTTTTATATGCTGGGTTGCGATCACTTCGGCGCGGGCCAATTGGCTCTTGGCCTGTTCAGCAATTGCGCTGCGCGTGCGTGTGTTGACGGAAATCAGGTTGACGATTTGTCCGGCCAGAAGAATGCCGACCAGAAATGCTATCAGTTTTGTTCTGATGGAAAACCCCGACATCAGTATGCCCCCCGGTCAGCATCCGGTGTGCTGCGCCGTTCAGGCTTGAGCGACAGTTTCATATCAAGGCCGGAAATTTTATCCGCATCGACGCTGACATCGAGCTGGATCGTATTATTGGGTGCCTTGATCCGCGCATGCCAGATTGTCGCCTTGTAGGCACCATTGGGAAGCATCCCAGGATTTGCAGTACCTTCCGAATCCGTCTTTGCAAAATAGGGCGTATCCACCACAATGACATAGGCCAGCATCTGGTCATGGATGTTACAGCCAAGGGCGACAATGCCCGATTTGTCGAATACAACATGAGGTGCATCACCGCGTGCGGGCACCTGACGTTCGAACTGCTTGGCTGGTGAATAGGAATAGACGTGATGGCGTGTCGGGTCCTGGTTCAGAAACGCTACATCTGTTCCTGTCTGTACCGCCAGCACCTTGGGCCAGAAGGCCTCGGCGCGCTGATTCATTTCTGCAACTTTTGATCCGGTAGTGACCGGAACGACAGCGCCCACCGGAACAAAACTGACGACGGCATCAGCCACCGGCTTGCCATCCGTATCATAAAGCGTCAGCGGTCCGGCTATGCTTATGCTGGCCGCTGAAACAGCAGTCAGCAGAACACCAAGCAATAGACAAAGGCTGCGCGTCATAAATCCGTTCCCGACAACCGTTGATCACAAAACGCGACAAGGGACGCAACAGAAACAGTAGGAATTTGTCAGGTATCAGCTGAACCGGCGCTCACAGCTTCAGGCTCGGGCGTGCCCATGATGTGATAGCCGGCATCAACATAATGCACTTCACCCGACACACCACCGGACAAGGGACTGAGAAGATATAGGGCGGAGCCGCCCACTTCGGTCAACTCAACATTTTTGCGCAGCGCCGAATTACGGCGGTTCCAATTGTACGTAAACCGGGCCGAACCAACAGCCGAACCCGCCAGGGTGCGCATCGGTCCTGCCGATATGGCATTGACCCGGATACCATCCCGACCCAGATCAACCGCCAGATATCGCACCGAGGATTCAAGGGCTGCCTTGGCAACACCCATCACATTATAGTTGGGGGTAACACGTTCTGCCCCCAGATAGGACAGGGTCAGCAATGCGCCGCCTTGTGTCATCAATGGTTTGGCCAGCCGGGCTACTTCGGTGAACGAATAACAACTGATGAGCATGGTGCGTGAAAAGTTTTCACGCGTGGTATCGACATACCGGCCTTTAAGCTCGTTCTTGTCGGAATAGGCTACCGCATGGACGACAAAATCGATATGCGGCCAGGCGACACCCAATTGATCGAAGACACGGCGCATGGATTGTTCGTTTTCAACATCGCAATCCATCACATGTTTGGCACCCAGCGTTTGGGTCAACGGACGTACACGCTTGCCGAAATTTTCACCCTGATAGGTAAAGGCCAGTTCTGCGCCCTGTGCATGCAGGCTCTGGGCAATACCCCAGGCGATGGAATGATCATTGGCAACACCCATGATCAGTCCGCGTTTGCCAGCCATCAGCCCTGCACTGGTTTGCGCGTCGGTTGCGGTTTGAAAATTCACGACCTATGCCTCGTAGCGGCCAAAGGCCAGCGACGCATTGGTGCCGCCAAAGCCAAATGAATTTGACATCACCATATCAACCTCCCGGTCAGCGCGCGTTTGCAGTATCGGCAGATCCGCCATGGTGGGGTCAAGATTGTCGATATGGGCGGATGCCGCCAGGAATCCGTTATTCATCATCAGCAGCGAATAAATCGCCTCTTGCGCACCAGCAGCCCCTAGCGAATGGCCGGTAAGCGATTTTGTTGATGAAAAAGCGGGAATCTCCGTGCCGAAGGTTTCACGCAGTGCTTCGGTCTCCTTGGTATCGCCCACCGGTGTTGATGTCCCATGGGTGTTGACATATTCTACCTTGCGTCCACCCAGCGTGGACAACGCCATTTTCATGCAGCGCACGGCCCCTTCACCTGATGGCTGCACCATGTCATAGCCATCCGAGGTCGCGCCATATCCCAACAGTTCGCCGTAAATACGCGCGCCGCGCGCCTTGGCGTGTTCCAGTTCCTCTAGCACCAGCACACCGCCGCCACCGGCGATGACAAAGCCATCGCGGTCACGGTCATAGGCGCGCGATGCCCGTTCGGGTGTATCATTAAAACCCGACGACATGGCAGGCATCGCATCGAACAGTACAGATAGCGTCCAGTCCAGTTCTTCGCCCCCGCCTGCAAAGACGATATCCTGCTTGCCCATCTGGATCAGTTCACCACCATGACCGATGCAATGGGCGCTGGTTGAACAGGCCGATGAAATCGAATAATTCACGCCCTTGATCTTGAAGAAAGTCGACAGCGTTGCGGAATTGGTTGACGACATGGCACGCGGCACCATAAACGGACCAACCTTGCGCGGACCTTTGTCGCGGGCTGTATCACAGGCCAGCAGAATATTTTTGGTCGACGGCCCGCCTGATCCCATCACCAAACCAGTGCGTTCGTGGGACACTTGTTCATCGTTCAGCCCGGAATCGGCAACGGCCTGTTGCATGGCCAGATAATTATATGCCGCGCCATCGCCCATGAACCGGCGGTGACGGCGGTCGATCACTTCGTCCAGATCAACTTTGGGGCGGCCAGATACCAGCGAACGGAAACCCATTTCCACATGTTGTGGATCAAGCGCAATACCGCTGCGCCCATGACGCAGGGATTCGGTGACTTCCTGTGTGGTATTCCCGATACATGAGACGATACCCATACCAGTGACGACAACCCGTTTCATGTGTTTCAAACCTTCATCTATGAAACGCGTCAACAGCATCGTTCCGGCTGTCGTACGCCTTGATTGCTAAGTCTAGGCCGTGAACAGTCCGACTTTTATGTCTGTTGCCTCGAAGATCGTCTTGCCATCGACCTTGACCTGTCCATCGGCAATTCCCAGCACCAGTTTGCGCAGAATCACCCGCTTGGGCGAAATGTGATAGCTGACCAGCTTTGAAGTCGGCAGAACCTGATCGGTGAATTTTACCTCACCCACACCCAACGCGCGACCCCGCCCCGGTGCGCCCATCCAGCCCAGGAAAAAGCCCATCAATTGCCACAGCGCATCCATGCCCAGACAGCCCGGCATGACAGGATCGCTTTCGAAATGACAGCCGAAAAACCACAGGTCCGGTTTTACATCGAATTCGGCAATTATCTCGCCTTTGCCGAATGTACCACCGGTATCCGAAATATGGGTGATGCGGTCAAACATCAGCATGGGCGGCAAAGGCAGGCGTGCATTGCCTGGGCCAAACAGCTTGCCGTGGCCGCAATCCAGCAGATCATCATAGGAAAATTCTGATTTACGTTCGCCCATACCGGCCGTCCCGCTCTTGATGCTTGATGGCGTTTGGCTTCCCCATGGCGGCTAATCAGAGCCAGCATAGAGCCAAAGGCCAATTGTTATGATGTCGCGGCTTTGAATTTGCTTTCAAAGCTACGGCCAAGTTTCTTTTAACAATTGGGGCTTGCGTGTTTGTTTTGATTCGTTCAAAACTAGCCGGGCCCCAAGGGTTACGCCTGATCCTTGGGTATCATGTTGCTTTCGTGTCCTCAAGACCATTGCGAAATCAGTTTTTGGCGAAGGTATTGGTTTTATTGCCGGTTCGGACGCTGGCTTTGACTTACAGGTAACCGGACATGCCAACCACTATGCCCCCAAGCCCAACAGGCAATCGTCAGAAGGCGGATCCGGCCACAGGAACCCGACCTTTTGCCGGTCTGGCCGCACGCCTTAGGGCAGCGGACCTGCGACCGACCCGGCAACGGCTAGCGCTGGCGAAGCTTTTGTTTTCAGGTCCAGACCGGCATGTGACCGCTGAAAGTCTGTGCGACGAAGCACAGGGGCTGGGTATTAAGGTTTCTCCTGCCACGATCTATAACAGCCTGAACCAGTTTTCGGACTCTGGCCTGCTGCGACGGGTCGTGGTGGATGGGATTCGTACCTATTTCGATACTAATATTTCAGACCACCATCATTTCTTTCACGAAACCACCCTGACGTTAACGGATATTCCCGGCGACGGTGTGCGTGTGGATGGTCTGCCGTCGGCCCCAGACGGGGCACGCATCGCTCGGGTCGATGTGATTGTTCGGCTGATTGAAGACGTTCATTCTTAATGACAATTTCAAGTCGTTTCTATTGCTTAAAAAGTTCTTTAGATTACCTCTAAACTATTGACATAATGTCCGGGCGCTCTATTCTCTTCCCTGTCGGCTGATCGCCCCGAAAGCCGGGGCCACATCGCAGCCGATCTAATTCCTTGAGGAGGCGCGTTATGTCCTTAGCCGGCACCCAGACTTTTGACAATTTGAAGGCAGCCTTTGCGGGCGAAAGCCAGGCCAATCGCCGTTATCTATATTTCGCTCAAAAGGCAGATATCGAAGGCTACAATGATGTGGCCGCTGTGTTCCGTTCGACCGCCGAAGGCGAAACGGGTCATGCCCATGGTCACCTGGAATTCCTTGAAGAAGTTGGCGACCCCGCCACGGGTGAGCCGATTGGTTCAACCCAGTTGAACCTCAAGGCATCCATCGCGGGCGAAACCCACGAATATACAGACATGTATCCGGGCATGGCCAAGACCGCTCGCGAAGAAGGCTTCGACGAGATCGCTGACTGGTTTGAAACGCTGGCCAAGGCCGAAAAGAGCCATGCCGGTCGCTTCCAGAAGGCGCTCGACACCCTGGGCTGATTTCCGGGATACCTCTCCTGCTTTTTCGGCAGGAAAAGAATACGGCCGATCTTTTGGACCATCAATTGATCGGCCGTTTTCATACGCACGACGAATCCATTTTGATCCTGTTTTGATTTACGAGGCGATGATGAAAGAGGGCATGAAAGAAGGCAGCATCGAGGCCCCGACACGCCACAAGCTGGATTGGCAGAATCCCGATTTCTATGACATGACCAAGATAGAGGCGGAATTAGAACGTGTGTTCGATATCTGTCACGGTTGTCGTCGCTGCTTCAATCTTTGCGACAGCTTCCCGCGTCTGTTTGATATGATCGACGCGGCCCCGACCGAAGAACTGGATTCCGTCCCCAAGGAACGATACGGCGAAGTGGTGGAAGCCTGTACCTTGTGTGACATGTGCTTCATGACCAAATGCCCTTATGTCCCGCCGCATGAATTCAATCTGGATTTTCCGCATCTGATGTTACGTCACCGGGCAGCGGAAACCAAGGCTAAGGGGCGATCATTTGTCCAGGGCCAGCTTGCTGAACTCGACCGCAATGCCGCGATGGCAAGACCGGTATCCGATCTGGTCAACTGGGCATCAAAGGCTGAAAACCAGCTGACGCGGCCGGTACTGGAATTGGCGACCGGCATTGACCGCAATGCAGCGTTGCCTGCTT
Source organism: uncultured bacterium (assembly GCA_903884125.1). Classification (GTDB taxonomy): domain Bacteria; phylum Pseudomonadota; class Alphaproteobacteria; order CAISDR01; family CAISDR01; genus CAISDR01. The sequence goes on along the minus strand of CAISDR010000343.1, from coordinate 3,943 downwards.
TTGCCAAACGCACGTTCACAGCACGGGCCAAGGCCAATCCAATCCTGACGGACCGCACCGCGCCAAGTTTCGGGCGCAAGGCTGTGATCTATGCAACCTGCTCGGTCAATAACCTCAGACCCGATACCGGCATGGCCGCACGCGCGGTGCTGGCGAAAAACGGCGTGGAATGTGAAGTGGCCTATCCCGCCTGCTGCGGCATGCCGCATCTGGAATCAGGTGAAATCGGACGGGTCGCCGATCAGGCGCGTAAGGTAGCGTCCCATATGAAGCCATGGATCGAAAAGGGCTATGATGTGATTGCTCTGACCGCATCCTGCGCCCTTATGCTGAAGTTTGAATGGCCGCTGATCCTGCCGGATGATCCTGATGTGATCGCCCTGTCAAAAGCCACATTCGATATCGATCAATATGTGGTCGATATTGCTAAAAAAGAGGGACTTGCCCCCGGCATGAACCCGGTCGAGGGCGGTGTGACCATTCATCTGGCCTGTCATGCGCGTGCCCAGAATATGGGGCCAAAGGGTGCGGAAATGCTGCGCTTGATTCCCGATACCAAAGTTCAGGTGATTGAACGCTGTTCGGGTCATGGCGGAACCTTTGGTGTGATGAAGGAAACCCGGCCATCGGCAATGAAAATCGGCAAGCCCGTCGCCCAGGCCGCCATCAAGCAGGCATCGGCCCATATTGTTTCGGAATGCCCGTTGGCTGCAATCCATATCGTGGAAAGCATGAAGGCATTGAATCCTGATGCCCCGCGCCCGCAAGACCCCTGTCACCCCATTGAAATAGTGGCCAAGTCATACGGCCTTTGACCTTTAAGGATCTGATCATGACAACTGCAACTGCACCAAAGCGTCAGATAACCCGCGCTGACATATTGCCGATGGAAACCTTTCGGGAAATCCGTTCTGAAAAGCGTGCTGAAATCGTAGCATTGAAACGTCATCGTCGCGTGGCAGTCGGTCCGTACATCACATTTTATTTCGAAAATTTTCCGACCATGTGGATGCAGATTCATGAAATGCTGCACATCGAAAAGGGCGGCGAGGAACAGATTGCCGATGAACTGGCAGCTTACAATCCGCTGATCCCCCAGGGTCTCGATCTGGTTGCGACCATGATGATTGAAATCGATGATGCCATACGCCGGGCGCGCACGCTGCGCCAGCTGACCCATATCGAACGCACCGCTTTTATCGAAATCGCGGGTGAAAAGATTTTCGCCCGTGCCGAGGATGACGTGGAACGCACCAAGGCCGATGGCAAAACGTCAGCAATCCATTTCCTGCATTTCGATTTTACGCCCGCCCAGGCGGCGGCGTTCAAGGATCTGTCCAAACCGGCATCCATCGGCTTCAATCACGAGGAATACGGACATATAGCCACCATTGCCGGACCCACCCGGCAGGCACTGGCTGCGGATTTGTCCTAGTCCAGTTCTTCACTGGGATACACACCCCAGAATTCGGTGCGCGGCAGCCAGCCGCGTGCCTGGCCCAGGTCCAGTCGGCACCATTCGCCATGGCAGGTGATGATCTTGCCGATAACACCTGCTTCGGCGCGGGCCAGTGCACCCGAAGCCGGATCGGCCCTGCGGTACAGGGTCCGGATTTCGCCCAGGATCATGCCATTTCGCTGACCGCCCAGCATGGACTTGTGAACCCATCCGGTCGTGCCGTCCAAATCCCGGATCTTGCGCCATAATTCCCATTCGGCCGTGATCTCGACCGGCATGCCTTTGCGCACAAATACCCAGTCAACCGGATAGATTTTGCCCGGTCCGCGCCGGACATTGACCTTATTTGACGCCAGCGAGGCAAAGCGGGGCAGCGGCAGGCCGGTGCGTTGCGGTCCCGGCTCAGGACGGCCGGTTTCAGCAGGCTCGCTATCTTCCGAAGGCTCGGCCGCAGGCGGTGCCGCGTGTGCACAAGCCAATGGCACCATCATCGTGGCTATCGCCAAAAACAGCACAAGCCAGCGGCGCAGAGAATATCTGGCCGCAACTGAACCGGGCGCTGAAAAAAGAATCAATGAGATCGTCGTCACCCAAACCTTATCGCGCCCAGGGGCCAAACAGGTCAAGAATACCGTTCAATCGATTAGTTTGACCGCAACATCTGATTCCGAGTGCCAAGATGCGGGTGATACGGATTTGATTGGCAATCATTTTCGCTTGACAACCATCAAATTATACTCATTGTTTGGGATCTACATTCCCCTCCAGACGAATTTAAGTCTGGCTATTCAATTTCTCCTCGAAAAATTGCCGATGGCATGTCGGGTGGTTATTCCCCAAGAGGGCTTTTCGTTTTGAAAAGCCCTCTTTTTATTTTGGGGTTTGGCTAAGTTCGTGTTGCTTTGGAGTCGGCTATGCGGAACGTGAAGATATTTGTCGATTTTTGGAACTTTCAGCTGCGCTGGCGTGAAGCCACGCATTCTCCAGGCGCTGGCGACACCCAAACAAGTTTGGGATGGGAGAAACTGCCCCAAATTCTGATGGGTGAACTTCCTTCAATTTTTGGAACAACTGACCCTCTCGTTTTTCGTGGTATTCACGTTTTTGCGTCGGTCGACCCCAGACCTGGCAGCAAAGACGAGGGCTTGAAAAAGTGGCTTCATTTTCTGAATCAGCAGACCGGATTCCAGATTCAGATCCGCGACCGAAAGGCAAAAACGGACAATTGCCCTCACTGTTCCAAAAAGATTGATCGCATGGTCGAAAAGGGCGTCGACGCGTCAGTGGTTACCGCTTTATATGAAGGTGCAATTAACAATTCTTACGATATTGCATTGCTGCTTTCAAACGACACCGATCATATTCCTGCCGTAAAGACAATTCAGGAAAGACTGAACAAGCAAATTGTTCATGTTGGATTCAAAAGGGGCGGTTCTGAAATCAGAACTGCAACATGGAGCCACATTCTGATGGATGGATCATTGGCAAACAGAATTGGGTCACAGCGCGGCTAAATTTGCACCAAGCACAATTAGGTCGTCGATTCGGAATTTAAATTTACAGCAACGCTGCGCGGTCCTTCTGTGCGATGTCTGCGCCCATAAGCCTGCCAGACCCGCACGCCCAGAAACGTAAATGTCAGGACCGCATAAAACAGCGGCCAGGTAACGTCGGATTTTACCAGCAGGAAATAATGCAATACGCCCAGCGGGACGATGACATAGACCAGTTTATGCAGGCGCCGCCAGTTCCTGGGGCCCAGGCGTTTGATCATGTCATTGGTTGAGGTGATCCCCAATGGCATCAGCATCAAAAACCCCAACATACCTAGAGTGATATATGGCCGTTTGACGATATCCGCCCAGATCGCGGGCAGATCGAAAAAGCGGTCAAGCCCCACATAGGTCGAGACATGGGCAAAGACATAAAACAGGCCGAACAGCCCGATGGTGCGCCGATAGCGCATCACCCATGCCCATCCCAGCAAATCGCGCAAGGGGCGTAACGCCAGACCGATCACCAGAAACCGCAAGCCCCAGACACCCAGAAACCGCATGCCGGTGTTGATCGGATTAGCCCCCAGATGATCGGTGACGAGCCAGTAAGCCACAAAGCCCACCGGGCTTGCACAACCAAGCCAGACGATCCAATAGACAAGAGATGATCGCGCAAACATTTCGGTTTCAGTAAAATTTCTTGAGGTCCATGCCTGCGTAAAGCTGGGCCACCTGATCGCCATAACCATTGAACATCAAGGTGGGCTTGCGCAAAAATTCGCCAATGCGCCGCTCATTGGCTTGACTCCATCGCGGGTGATCCACATTGGGATTGACGTTGGAATAAAACCCGTATTCCCGGGCATTGGCCATGTTCCACGCGGTCTTGGGTTCGGTCTCCTGCAACCTGATTTTTACAATGCCCTTTATGCCCTTGAAGCCGTATTTCCAGGGGACCACCAGTCTTATGGGCGCTCCATTCTGATTG
>CAISDR010000342.1 GCA_903884125.1 uncultured bacterium | reverse complement strand
CGCGCAAACACATGGGTCACATCAGATATTTCCAATGGATTGCGCAGGTCCGGCTTGTCATTGCCATATTTCAGCATTGATTCGGCATAGGGGATGCGTGCAAACGGCCCGGGCACCACATGGCGATTGCCAAAGCTGGCAAATTCCTCAAACACGCCGCGCAGGACCGGCTCTATCGCCTGAAACACGTCTTCCTGCGTTACAAAGCTCATTTCGACGTCAAGCTGATAGAATTCGCCCGGCGAACGATCTGCTCTGGCGTCCTCGTCGCGAAAACATGGTGCAATCTGGAAATAGCGGTCAAAGCCCGACACCATGATCAACTGTTTGAACTGCTGGGGTGCCTGGGGCAGCGCGTAGAACTTGCCCGGATGCATGCGGCTTGGCACCAGAAAGTCCCGCGCGCCTTCGGGGGACGATGCGGTCAGGATCGGGGTCTGGAATTCCATAAACCCTGATTCTGTCATCCGTCGCCGCAGCGCAGATATGACCTGTGACCGCAGAACGATATTGCGATGCAGCTTCTCGCGGCGAAGATCAAGGAAGCGGTATTTCAGGCGGGTTTCTTCGGGGTAGTCCACATCGCCAAATACCGGCAATGGCAGTTCTTCCGCCGACGAACAGACGCTGAGGTCTTTCAGCCGCACCTCGATCTCGCCCGTGGGCAGCGCCAGGTTGACGGTTTCAGGCGAACGCCTAACCACTTGACCTGTAACGGTAATTACACTTTCAGAGCGTAACCGAACGGCTGTTTCAAACCCTGCATCTTCCGGCTGCAATACCACCTGGGTGATCCCGTAATGATCACGCAGGTCGATAAACATCAGATTGCCATGATCACGCTTGCGATGAAGCCAGCCGGAAATCCGAACAGTGGTGCCGACTTCGCGGGCCGACAGCCCGCCACAGGTGTGGGTACGATAGGGATGCATGAAAGTGCTCTGGGGTCAAAATTTAAGTGGCTCGCAAAGGGCCATGACTGGCCATTGCCTGTCAAGAAGATGACGGCGCTACTTTTCCGCACCCATACCCTACCGGGACCCAAGACAGCCCCCATTTGATCCGCTATGAACAATGTTAATGAGAGTCATCACCGAATCGGCCGATCTGGTCCAGGCATGCGCGCCCCTTCACGGCGCAGATTTTGTCACCGTAGATACCGAGTTTCTGCGCGAGACGACCTATTACCCCCAGCTATGTCTGGTCCAGCTGGCAGGCCCCGACCATGCCTTCATGGTCGATCCCCTGGCTGACGGTATAGATCTGGCTCCACTTTATGCGCTTATGGCCGACACCTCGGTGCTCAAAGTTTTTCATGCTGCACGGCAGGATGTGGAAATCTTTGTCCATCTGGCTGGCATCGTGCCTGCCCCGATCTTTGATACCCAGGTCGCGGCTATGGTCTGCGGCTTTGGCGAATCTGTATCCTACGAGACCCTGGTCAAAAAGCTGGCCAAGGCCAGTCTGGACAAGGGATCACGGTTCACCGACTGGTCCCGGCGGCCATTAAGCGAACGCCAATTACGCTATGCGCTTGAAGACGTTACCCATTTGCGCATCGTCTATGAACATATCGCCAAAAAGCTTGAGGCCACGGGCCGGGAAAGCTGGGTCAGGGCCGAAATGGCCGTGCTGGCTGACCCGCAGACCTATCAGACCGATCCGGAAGAAGCCTGGCGGCGTCTGAAGACGCGCACGAACAGCCGACGGTTTCTAGGTATTGCTAAGGCTGTTGCCGCCTTTCGCGAGATCGAGGCTCGCCGCCGTGACCTGCCCCGCAGCCGCATCTTAAAGGACGAGGCGATACTGGAGATCGCGGCCAACCCGCCGCGCAATATTTCGGACCTGAACGCCCTGCGCGGTGTGCCGCGTGGATTTGGCGAAGGTAAACTTGGCCCCGGCCTTCTGGAAGCGGTCGCCCGCGGTCTGGAAATGACCAATGATGAACTGCCGAAGCTTTCAACCGATGAACCACTGCCCGAAGGACTGGGGCCGCTGGTGGATCTGTTGAAAGTCCTTTTGAAAATGAAATCCGAAACTGCCGGTGTCGCCCAAAGGCTTATTGCGAACACTGACGATCTGGAACAACTCGCCGCTCATGATCGGCCTAATGTGGATGCACTGACAGGCTGGCGGCGCGAGATTTTTGGTGAGGCGGCGTTGGCGTTGAAACGTGGCGAACTGGCATTGGCCGCAAAAGGGTCAAAAATTTTGTTGATCGATCTGCCGCCATCCTAGGGCATGGTGCAATCTGATTGGGGGAAGCCATGCGGGCACTTCCGGTTGTGGGATTATTGGGGATCACGATTGCCATTGGCCTTTGGATGGGCCTGCAATATCTGCGTGGACAGCGAAATAAAGTGGAAATTATTGGCATCCACTTCTTGCTTGGCGTTGGCGGCCTTGAAGTATTGCTGATGATTATGGTCGGACCACCCGATGGCGATGTGGTTCAGGATATTCTGGCCGGACAGATTGCCGCCGGGTTCATCGCTGCCGCGATGGTGATTGCTATCATAGCCGCCTTGGGCAAGCGCAAATCAAAAGGTCTGACAGACATAACACTGGCAGTTCATGCCCTGTTGGCATTGCTGGGCTTTGGACTTTTGCTGTACTGGGCCAGCGGCCTTTAATCGGCGCGCAAGGTTTTAAATGGGGATATTGCCTGTTCGCGCGCCTTGGTCAGCAAAGCCTGATCGCGCACATAAATTCCCTGTGCCGCACCGGCCGATGCCAGAACCTGCGGCCACAGATCAAAAGGCTCGACCCAAAGGGCTGTAGCGATGAGCGCCGCCGTATGTTGTGCGCCCGCGTAATGCCCCGCGCTGCGTAGATCATCTTCGCCTGGCGCGCGATAGCGCATGATGCGCGCCATTTCGCTCAACACATACATGGCCCGATCGGGCGTGCCGTAAACCATGCGCAATTGCTGAAAAATCAGCCGCTGGCGGGCATTCGCGCGCATTCGGCGCAACCCCGGCTGAAATACCTGCGCAGATGCGGCCGCGTGCGCCAGTTGCGCGTCATCGGCCCGGCGCGGCATTGCTGTGCGATTGAAATCCGCAATTGCCGAATCCAGCGATTTTGGATCAAGCTTTCGTGCCTGATCCAGCGTACGTGCAATATCAAGCAGTGTAATTTCGCGCTTGCTCAGTATTTCCAGAACTTCCGCGACCAGCGCATCGCCCTTGGCTGGTGGGCTGCCCGCGGCGTCACGCCGCCGATCCGGTTGCTTCGATATCTCAGACATTTTCAGACGAGACGACCATTTCGGCTGTCCCCTTTGATTGGCGCCGCTGACTAGCGGGCAGTTGCAACAGCGACCAGACCGCGCCGACCTAATGATCCAGCCAGTCCATCCACACGCCTGCGCACCGCATCACCAATAAAGGCAGCGCGTGCGGGATCTACAATCAACGCAACTGTTTCTGCATCAACCAAAAGCCGTGTCTCGGCAATAATACCGGGTGCACCACCAGCAAACGTCTGCCCAAGGCGCAACGCAAAACCCAAAATCCGCGCCCGTCGCATTTCTTCTGATGTCAAAAGTCGTGCTAGGGGATGTTCAGGACCCGGCTCGTCGCCTTCGTACCGGAAGTGAAGTGTCAGGGCCAGAAACGCGCGAGATGGATGATCAATACCGATTGCCGGTGCACGTAAAACCTCAGTCGTCGCATGTTCCGCGCGATAATCGGGATGCGATCGCCATGCAACATCTGCCATAAGACACGCTGCATGGCGCAGGCGTTTTTCGGTAACTGTCTCGGATGGGAATAAAGGCGCTGACCAGTCAAACAGCCATTCACCGACCTGACCGTATCGCCCGACACGCGCACCAAGCTGCGAAAAATAAGCCAGCATCGGATCAACATTGCGATCCGCCGGTGGCAGTTTGTCAAACAGCCATCCTTCACGCACGCCATGGGCCGAGATGACGACACTGGAAATATCAGCGGCCTTCACCAGCCGGTTCATGACCAGCGCGCCCAGCGGTAAAACATCAAGACGTTTGCGCGAAACACCCGGCAGACCTTCGAGTGACTTGCCGCTCTGGCGGGATAGAAGTTTTGTCAGTTCGCGCACGTCATCGCGAGGGATCTCATAATGGTGCAATATATGAATTGGATAATCTGTGCGCGCCATGTGCACCCGCGCCAATGCGCGCCAGGTACCCCCGACGGCGTATAATTTTCGCCCTTTGATTTCCGAAAGACTGCTTTTGGAAAGCCCTTCGTCCACCATCCGCCGGGCGCGGTCGTAATCGCCATTTGAGCCATCCGCTAGCCGTAACGGACCAACGGGCAGAGTTTCGCCCTTGCCAATGCGTCCATCGCGCACCGACACCAGTTCCAGCGAGCCCCCGCCCAGATCACCCACAACACCATCAGCGTCCGGCATGGAGGATAAAACGCCAAGGGCTGCATATCGCGCTTCTTCGCCGCCGGACAAAATGCGCACAGGACGACCGGATACCGCCTCGGCCTGGCGCACGAATTCAGGGCCATTGGCGGCATCGCGCACAGCCGCCGTTGCCAGAATATCAACCTCGGCTACACCCATCGCCTGTGCCAGCGATCGAAACCGCGCCAATGTGCGCAACGCCATGTCAACCCCGCCAGGATCAAGTCTGCCAGTTGACTGCAATACTTTGCCAAGACCGCACAGCGCCTTTTCGTTGAAGACCGGATCAGGTGTGCGGGTTGGCCGGTCATAGACCACCAATCGAATAGAATTGGACCCAATATCGATTACGCCAATTCGTCCATTGCGTTGTTCAACACCGGACTGACCGCTGGCATTCTGGATCGGAATAGCGCTCATGGGGTGTTTAATATCAGTCGTTTGGTGGGCGCATCATATTGCAGCGCCTTGCCCCGGCCGGAAAGACTGGGATTTGTCATGAAATAGGTATGCGCGTTAAACGGCTCAGTCCCCTCTATAGCGGAAATGCGATGATAACTGCCGTCGGGATAAAGGTTCCAGCTGTGCGCTTCATCTTTCAGATTTGCGATCATGATCTGTTCTAACACCTGCTGGTGCACCGTGGGGTTTTCCACCGGGACCAGCGCTTCAACCCGCCAGTCCAGATTGCGCGGCATCCAGTCAGCCGAAGATATGAACACCAACGCCTTGGAAGATGGCAGACCATGGCCCGCACCAAAGGCAACGATGCGCGTATGTTCCAGAAAACGTCCCACCAAACTTTTGACGTGGATGTTGTCCGATAAACCTTGCACGCCAGGCCGTAGGCAGCAAATACCGCGTGCAACAATCTCAACGCGCACGCCCGCCTGACTGGCGCGATAAAGCGCATCGATCATTACTTCGTCGACCAGCGAATTGACCTTCAGCCAGATCGCACCGGGGCGTCCGCCATGGGCATGTGCGATTTCAGCATCAATACAATCAAGCAGCCTTTGACGCAGGGTCAAAGGCGACATGGCAATTTTTTCAAGAGCCACCGGCTCGGCATAACCGGTGACGAAATTGAATAATTTGGCCGCATCACGTGCCAGCGCCGGATCAGCTGAAAACAGCGACAGGTCGGTGTAAATGCGCGCATTGATCGGATGATAGTTTCCGGTGCCATAATGCACATAGGTCCTGAGGCCACCAGCTTCGCGCCGGACCACTAGCGAGACTTTGGCATGGGTCTTAAGGTCAATGAACCCATAGACAACCTGAACCCCGGCGCGTTCGAGATCACGCGCCCATTTCATATTGGCTGCTTCATCAAAGCGCGCCTTGATCTCAACCAGTGCCGTTACCGACTTGCCGCTTTCCGCCGCCTCGATCAGCGCGGATACAATCGGGCTGTCCTTTGATGTGCGATAAAGCGTCTGCTTGATTGCAACCACATTGGGATCAGCTGCCGCTTGACGCAGAAACTGCACCACCACGTCGAAACTTTCATAGGGATGATGGACCAGAATGTCTTTTTCGCCAATGGCGGCAAAACAATCGCCCCCATGATCCCTGATCCGTTCAGGAAAGCGCGGGTTATAGGGTTGAAACTTCAATCGGGGCCGGTCATCCACGATCAGCTGGGCCGCATCCGCCAGTCCCAGCAGCCCATGAACCAATACTGTTTCATCCGGTGACACATGCAATTCGCGCGTCACAAACTTGCGCAGTTCGGTCGGCATCGTGTCTTCGATCTTGAGCCTGATGACACTGCCGCGACGGCGACGCTTCAAAGCAGTCTCAAACTGCCGCATCAGGTCCTCGGCCTCTTCTTCAATTTCCAGATCACTGTCGCGCAGGATGCGGAAACCACCCGATCCTTTTACTGCATAACCGGGAAACAGCCGATCCAGAAACAGCGTGATCAGGTTTTCAAGACTCAAAAACCTGATCGCGCCAGATGGCCCCTGATCCGGCAGGCGGAAAAATCGCTGCACCTGACTGGGAATCGGAATCAGCGCCATCATCCGGCGCTTGTCGGCACCCTTGTTCTGCAGTTGCAGCGCAAGCGTGAACGCACGGTTGGGAATGAACGGAAACGGGTGCGCCGGATCAACCGCCAACGGTGTCAGAATTGGAAAAACGGAATCCAGGAATCGCGCTTCCAGCCAGACCAGATCTTCCAGCGACAGATCGGCGGGGCTCAAAACCCAGATGCCGTTCTCCTTCATTTCAGCCAGCAGGGATCGCCACTGTGCCTGCTGATAGTCCATCAGACGACCAGCCTGTTCATTTACCTGCGCCAGCTGTTCTGCCGGTGTCAGTCCGTCCTGACTGATATCCATGACGCCCTGGGCGATCTGTCCGCGCAGGCCGGCCACCCGGACCATGTAGAATTCGTCAAGATTGGCGGCCGAGATCGATAAGAACCGCAACCTCTCCAGCAAGGGGTGTCGCAGATTGGCACTTTCCTCCAACACCCGGTTATTGAATGCAAGCCAGGAAAGTTCACGATTGATAAAGCGATCCGGCGAATGGATATCAATCGGGCCCTTGCGTTTTGACTTTGATCGGGCGCCGCCCTGTTTCGCGACCACGGTAACGGGTGGTGTTATGCCAGCTCGATCGCCGTCGCCAATTACGCTGTCCGGCGGCCTGGGGCTGGCCCGCCGCTCAACTTTACCGGAACGCTGGGAAATGGGCATTTGGTTCGTGACTTCCGATAAATGCAGGGGGCTGGACGAACAGGAGCTGAAACTGAAACAAATT
>CAISDR010000341.1 GCA_903884125.1 uncultured bacterium | reverse complement strand
TGGCACAACGGCACTGCGTCCGATTCTATCTTAGATGATTAGAAGACGAACCTGCAGCAGTTGTAGCAAGCGGATTTGTAGGGGTTCGACTCCCCTCCCGCGCTTTTAACCCTGGGAAAAAGTGTTGATAAACAGAAAATGATAATACCAACAGGGAAACCGAAGACTAGAAAACTTGATGAACTACTAGGTCTGATAAAATCCCGAAGTTTCGACGCATCAAATGAATCATTGTTTATTTTTGCCACTATAAGGTCTGGCTTGCTTTCCAGCACCGCACGCTCTAGCGCCGCAGCAGTTACCACCTGAATCACCTTGTGACCGTCTGCTTTCAAGGCACGCGCAAACTCGGTAATCGGCGCATCTTCCGAGGCCAGCACCAGAACCTGCTTCTGACCTGATGGGACTGTGGGCAACTGCTGATTGGCACTGTCGCGTGGCAACATGATGCGGAATGTCGACCCTTTGCCATATTCGCTGGTGACATCAATGGCACCACCCAGCATGGTAACAAACGTTCTGGTCAGCGCCAGTCCAAGTCCTGTTCCCCCAAACCGCTTTGTGGTCGATGCATCTGCCTGGATAAACGGTTCAAAAATCCGGCCGATCTGCGCCTGGGTCATGCCGATGCCCGTGTCACTGAGCGAAATGATCACCCAGCTTTCATCGGCGCGAACTTTCAATGTTACCGTGCCGTCAGAGGTGAACTTCACTGCATTGGAAATGAGATTCAGGATGCTCTGGCGCAGTCGGGTGGAATCCGTAACCATTTCGCCCAGATCATCCTGCATATCCAAAACGAAACTGTTCCGATTGCGCTCGCTGAGCGAAATCGACATCAGGCGTGTTTCGCGAATAAATTCCGCCACATCAACTTTTTCGTAAAGCAGTTCCATATAGCCAGCTTCGATTTTTGACAAATCCAGCACATCATTAATAATCGACAGCAGATGACGGCTTGAACTCTCGATATTGCCCAAATCATCCATCAGATGTGACTGTCCGAGATCTGCCAATTCTTCCTTGATCAGGAGGCAGTAATTTCCGATGGCATTCAGTGGCGTGCGTAATTCGTGACTCATCTTTGCCAGGAATTCCGACTTGGCGCGATTTGCTGCATCTGCCCGTGCCTCATCAGCCACGGCAATGGCATAGCGTTCCTCGCGATCACGCAGAGCCTGACGGGCATCCTCGCCCGCGCGCAGCCCGGCAACCATATGGTTAAACGCGCCAACCAGTTCGCCGATTTCATCCAGCGCAGGCCATTGCACCGTGACCCAGCGGTGCCGGCCAACTTCGGCCATGCCACCCAGCAATAGATCCAGGGGTTTGAATACGGTAGCATTCAACGCTGAAAACAATGCAGCCGAATACCCGATGATCAGGATCAATGCCGCCGCCAGTATTGCCAAAATCTGCCTGAACAGCGTCTGATCAAGCGTTTCGCTTGATAATGAAATCTGTAATTCGCCAAGTTGCCGGCTTTGCTGAGAGTCGCTAAAAACAATCGATGCGCTGGCGGAAACCGGACGATTTCCAGGATTGCGTTCGCGTTCATTTTTGAATGCAACCTCGCCACGCGCGTCCAGAACCTTTGCGCTTATAAAATCCGGATCCTGCTCGAGAGCACGGATCATTGTATCTATAAGCTGACTGTCCATGTTCCACATGGGCAGTTGCAATGCGCGCGACTGCAAATGCGCCAGCAAATCGACGCGGGTCTGCAATTGATTGAAATTTTCGGTATAATTCAAGTAACCGATAAAAACCTGAGCCACAACGACCATGGCAAAAGCCAAAGGTAAAACCCTGACTGAAATGCGCCACAGCAACCGGCGGCGGTTACCACCCTTTACGACCGTGAATTCCGAGGTGACATCGGATGGTTCATTTAGCAAAACGCAGCCTCGTTCGAAAACCGGACTTACAAAATTTTCAAGGCTGCATCGCAGACATTGCGGATCGAACAACTAATCCCAACCGCGATGACGCGAACAGGCACTATCCATGATCGGACCTTGATCCGATCCAGACCGAGGGAATACAGAACATTAAAAATATAATGTTTTCAAGCCTTAAACTGACTTCTGGCATCCACACCAAAACAGGCGCGCTAGGAATGCCACGCGATGACCGAACCCGCCAGATATAATGACCCCAAAATGACTATTCGTGGTGGCTCCTGACCTGAATGGGCCAAGATATACGCCAACGCCGCGGCAGTATCTGCGCCTGTGGTCGCAGATATCCCAAATCCCGAAGCCAGCGACTGTAAAACTGCCGGATCGAAACAGCCATGATCTGGAATGGGTATTGCAACCAGATGTCGCGCCAAACCCGAAAACGGTTTCAATATTTCACCGGAATCTTTATTCGAACCAATACCGGCGATCAAAAAAAGTGGCCGCGGCGACCGTTCTTCCATATCGGCCAGGGCCTCAGCCAGCGCCCTTGCACCGGCACCATTATGCGCCCCATCCAGCCAAAGTTCCGCACCGCGTGGCAAAAGGTCCACAAGCGGTCCCCTGGATAGCCGTTGCAGTCGTCCAGGCCATTCTACTTTTGCCAGCCCGGTATCAAGCTGTTTGCTGTCGGCATCTGGAAAGACCTGGCGAAATGCCGCTATGGCACAACCAGCATTTATGATCTGGTGACGACCGGCAAGTTTAGGCAGGTTTAGATCAATCAGCGCATCCTCATCTTCATATACAAGTCGACCATTCTCATTGCGTGCTGACCAGTCCTGTCCGAAAATTTTCAACCGCGCCCCGATACGCCTGGCTGTCTGTTCGATGCGGGCCAGCGCCTCGTCTTCCTGCGGTCCAATGATTGCAGCGACATCGGATTTCAATATTCCGGCCTTGGCCGCTGCGATATGCGAAAGGTCCGGCCCCAGATAGTCCATATGATCGTAGTCCACCGGTGTGATTACACAACATGTCGGCTGGTCAAAAACATTTGTCGCATCGAATTCACCGCCGAGGCCTACTTCGATCAGCGTTACATCCGAAGGATTTCGCGCAAATGCCAGAAAAGCGGCAGCCGTCGTTATTTCGAATTGGGTGATCGGGGCATTGTCATTCAATGCCTCGCAATCCTTGAGCAAACCCACCAGCGCGTGTTCGTCTATGGGGCCCGAATTAAGGCGAATGCGCTCGTTGAAATGCACCAGATGCGGCGAGGTATATACGTTCACGCTCAGACCCAGCGCCTGCACCAGCGCGCGCAGGGTTGCAATGGTTGATCCTTTGCCATTTGTCCCCGCCACATGAATGACTTTGTTCAGCCTGTCCTGGGGGCGCCCCATTTTGTCAAGCAGCAGGCGGATTCGATCCAGGGAAAGGTCAATCACACGCGGATGCAACTGAGCCAGTCGTTGCAGGATTGAATCACTTTCGCGGGTCATTTCCATGACAAAATCACGTGCGAGCAGCGACCGAAGTCGACAGACCCGTGCCCTTGCGGGTCAACAGTCGCACCAGACGCGAAAGTGTTTCGCGCATTTTGTGGCGGTGAACCACCATATCCAATATGCCATGATCCAGTAGATATTCCGCGCGCTGGAACCCTTCGGGCAGGCGCTCGCGAATTGTCTGCTCAATCACACGTGGACCCGACAGTCCGATAAGCGCGTTTGGCTCGGCAATCTGTATGTCGCCAAGCATCGCAAAGGAAGCGGTCACCCCGCCAGTTGTCGGATCGGTCAGGACAACAATATAGGGAAGTCCCGCCTCGCGCAGCATCGAGACGGCCACCGTTGTGCGCGGCATCTGCATCAGGGACAGGATGCCTTCCTGCATGCGCGCACCACCGGTTCCGGTATAAACGACAAGGGGTGCACGGCGGCGAATGGCAGTCTCGCAGGCCGTTACGATGGCAGCCCCAGCGGCCATACCCAAAGACCCGCCCATAAATGCGAATGACTGTACGGCCACAACCAGCG
>CAISDR010000340.1 GCA_903884125.1 uncultured bacterium | reverse complement strand
GCCTTGCATGGCGAACCCGCCAGCGTAGCTCGGCTTCCATTCCTTCAATAGATTTATGTCATCAAGACCTGACCAAGCTGGTTGCTCAGCCACATTGATTTGAAACGCTGCCCCAGCGAATGCAGTAGATAAAGCCAGCGCGAGCTGTTCGATGATCATATTGATAGCCTTTTTTCATTTGGCATCCAGGCGTTACTTTAGATATTCTCGGTTTCTGTAATTATGAGCCGGGAAGGGACGTCGGGTACATGTCAATTCACGGAGTCGGCTAAAAAAGTGCCACAAAAGACGATTATCTGCTTCTCGCGGCTGCCCTAGAGTTAGGAATTTAACAGAAAATCCTTAGTCACGAGCTACATGTCGAGAGCGAACAAACAAATGGATACCAAATTTGATGCTGGCCTCGATGCGATGCTGGAAGCAGCCAAGTCTGCTATTGCTTATCGCCGATCAATTATAGAAGCCAATAACTCGCCGGTTTCCGGATACCGTGAGTTGTTTAACGCATTTGCCTCCCCGGTGCCGGAACGCGGCGGCGACCCCCGTGTCATCATTACAAATTTGATTGCCCACTCAATACCTGGCATTCGCGCCATGACCGGCCCACGCTTCTTCGGGTGGGTGATTGGCGGTTCCCATCCAACCGGCGTTGCAGCGGACTGGCTTGCGTCTGCTTGGGGACAAAATGCAGCGAATACTATGGCTGCACCAGCAGCCTCTGCGGTCGAGGCTGTCGCCGCCAATTGGCTGTTGGATCTGCTCGACCTGCCGCGCCAATCGTCTGTCGGTTTCGTTACCGGCGCCACGGTGGCTAACTTCGTTTGCCTAGCCGCCGCGCGAAGCGAGGTGCTGCGACGCGTTGGCTGGGATGTCGAAGGGGATGGCATGTTTGGTGCGCCACCCATCACAGTTCTCATTGGAGAAGATGCCCATGCAACGGTCTATTCGGCGCTAAAATATCTGGGACTTGGTGCCCGTCGGGTAGTTGAGATCGAGACAGATGCCGTCGGTCGAATGAAAATAGCTGCTTTTGAGCAGGCAATCCGACAGAACAATGGGCCCCTTATCGCTATCGCCCAGGCCGGCCAGATCAATACGGGCGCCTGCGACCATTTCGGGGAGATGTGTACCATGGTGGCGGAGCGCCAAGGGTGGTTACACGTTGATGGCGCCTTCGGGCTATGGGCGCGAGCAAGCTCGTCCCGCGCCCAACTGGTAACGGGCGTCGAAAAAGCTGATTCCTGGGCAACAGACGGCCATAAATGGTTGCAGGTTCCCTATGATTGCGGCTACGCCATCGTACGTGATGCGGAGGCCCATCGTCGAGCAATGGCGATTTCGGCAAGCTATCTGCCGCCAGCCGAAGGTGAAGAGCGCGATCCTTCAGCATTTGTTCCAGAATTGTCTCGTCGCGCGCGGGGTTTTGCAACCTGGGCAATGATACAGCAACTTGGCCGATGCGGCATTGCTGAGATGATCGAACAATGTTGTGCGGTGGCCGCACACATGGCCGCTCAATTATCGGCTCAAACCGATATCCTGCTTGTGTGCCCTGTCGAGCTCAATCAGTTTATGATTGTTTTTGGCAGGGGCGATGACGAATTTAGGGACGGAATGACACTTTCTGTTATTCATCAGGTCCAAGAGGATGCTGTCTTATTCGTTGGTTCGGCGAAATGGCGTAACCGCTGGGTAATGCGAGTTTCCGTGTGTTCGATGGAGACGACATTTAAAGAGGGCGAGAAGGCCGTCGAAGCTATCTTGACCGCTTGGCAAAAGGTCAAATCGGCGTGACTATAACCTAGCATCGGCTCTAATTGCCTCCCCATATGGCAAACGATTTATTTTGATCGCTTTAGATAGGCCAATGTTGGTCGTCTGCTAACGTCGTTAGATTAAACCCTTGGAATACCCGGGTTGAAACAGGAAGTACCGTCAGCGAATTGCCGGATTTCGGAGGATTCGCTAACCTTGCCGTAAAATCCACAGCAATCAAAACATCCGAAAAGCCTGTGGCGGAATTTCAAGATGTTTGCCTTTCCGCGCCGAAGGCATGCTGGACGCCATACCCAGACAACGGTATGGTCCGCCTGCTAAGTTGCTAGTCATGAGGAATGTTATGGAAATGATCGATCTGAGTCATGTGATCGACGGCGGTATGGTCACCTATAAAGGACTTCCTGCGCCTCTAATATGCGACCACCTTTCGCGAGTGGATTCTCGATCCCGGTATGAAAGTGGAACCGAATTTCAAATCGGTCGTATCGATATGGTCGGAAATACCGGAACGTATATCGACACTCCTTTTCACCGTTATCATGATGGTTTTGATTTGGCCGCGCTCCCACTGGAGAAAGTGTCAAATGTTGAGGGAATTTTGATTCGCGTGCGTGATCCGGAAGTGCGCGTTATCGACAAAGAGTATTTCGAAAGTTTCGACGTAGCGGGCCGCGCAGTGTTGATATGCACTGGATGGTCAAAGCATTGGCGCACGGATCAATATTTTGAGGATCATCCCTACTTGACAGAGTGCGCAGCAAACTATCTGAGCGATGGTGGCGCACATTTAGTTGGAATTGACTCTCACAACATCGATGACACACGTGGAAGAGCTAGACCTGTTCATTCGATTTTGCTGGCTGCGGGGATACCGATCGTAGAGCATTTGACACACTTAGAGTTACTGCCACCAGAAGGTTTCCGTTTTTTTGCTGTCCCCCCTAAAGTTTCAGGGATGGGCACATTTCCAGTACGCGCCTACGCTTTGGTTAAAGCTTCAAAATCGGCTTGAAAAATCTCACAGTATAAAATCGCAGGAATTCTTCTACGAGTTGTGTTCGCATGCCATTTTTTCCCGAACATTTCGTTACTGATCGCATCGAGAGCGCACTCATAGTATGTAAACGCTAACAACCAGATATCTTGAAATAGCAACAAATAGCCTTGCCATCAAAGTGCCCACAATCGGACGTTCGCAATGCCGTCAATGAGCCAGAACGGTAATTCGTGCTTTTGACCCATAGAAGAAATTAGGGAGGTCCGCTTTCGAGCAAACCCGATCCCCTAGCCAATTTTAGGACCGTTGTTTGCTAGCGCCCTAGTTCCAGTCGTCACTATCATCAAATGATGACCTGCCCGGACGATGAGTTATAGGAGCTGGTTTCAGCGACCGATTCTGTCGCACCTTATTTGGTTGAACATTATCGGACTTTCCGAGGCCCGTTCCGTCGACCAGATCAAATAGGTTGGTTGCCTGATCTGACAATGCTGATGCCGCCGCAGAGCTTTCCTCTACAAGGGCAGCATTTTGCTGTGTAGCGCTGTCCAAATCCTCTAGGGCCTTATTTATCTCCGTGATAGATCGGGCCTGTTCGGTGCTAGCTGCAGCGATTTCCGGCATGATATCGGCCACACTGCGTACAGTGGTCAGGATCTTTTCGAGTGCCTCGCTGGCGACCCCCGACAGGCTAACTCCCTGGGACACCTGTCTTGTGCTATCTGAAATCAGATCACGAATTTGCTGCGAAGCCTGACGTGAACGGTCTGCCAAAGAACGCACCTCTTGGGCCACCACTGCAAAACCTTTGCCGGTTTCCCCTGCACGAGCTGCTTCGACGGCAGCGTTCAGTGCGAGCAACTTTGTTTGGAAAGCAATCTCCTCCATCACTTGAATAATTTCAGAAATACGCGACGAGGACGCTTCGATACCACCGATTGCACCTGCAACATTGATCATTGCTTTAGCGCCTGCCTCAGCATTATTAAGTGCGCTGGTAGCCAATTTTTTCGCGCTATCAGAATTTGTAGCATTCGTCGAAACAGTCGCCGCAATTTCGGCCATGACTTGCACCGTTTCCTGAAGATTTGCGGCCTGTCGTTCGGTTCTAGCTGATAGATCGTTGCTGCCTTGGGCAATTTCAGAAACAGCGTTGCGCATCGTATTTACAACACCATGCACTTCGACCTGAACAGTTTTCTGAGCGACGGCATTTTGGCGTAAAATCTCTATTGCGCGGGAAATATCCCCAAGTTCGTCACCGCGCTCACTGTTATCGACGACAACGTCTAGCTCACCACTTGTAATCTTAGCTAGAATCTTCGCGCGAGAAACCACAGACCGTGCGATGTCGCGGTGAACAAAGTACATCAACAGTATTGCAACCAAGGTCACTAGGGACATTCCAGCAGCGACAAACCAAAATGCTAGTTTCTCCTGAGCAAGCTTCTCCTTGAAATTGACGCTCACAAATTGCTGGATGTCTTCCCAGGACTTGTTATTCATTTCACGAATTTTCTGTTCAAGCCCTATCAGATCGACCGACGAGTTTGTTCCCATGGCTTGTT
>CAISDR010000339.1 GCA_903884125.1 uncultured bacterium | reverse complement strand
TCTGCCGGGTGCCCATGGCAAACTTGACCCGACCACTATTGCAACCCGGCTCAAACAATATCGCCGCGGCGATCAGCATCAGCCGCAACCGGCGGCGATTTCCATTACTCAATCCACCGAATGGGGCACGGTTTACAGCGTCGATGAAGTGGCGGCGATGGGTGATCTGGCACGCGCGCAGGATCTTGGCCTTCACATGGACGGCGCACGGTTTGCTAATGCACTTGCCTCAACCGGGGCAAGCCCTGCGGACCTTACCTGGCGGGTGGGCGTCGATATGTTAAGTTTCGGTGCCACCAAAAACGGTGCATTGATGGCCGAAGCAATTGTGGTCTTTGACCCCAAATGGGCCGAGACCCTGCTGTTCCGTCGCAAGCGCGCAGGTCATCTGATTTCGAAAATGCGATATATTTCCGCCCAGTTGGAAGCCTATATCGCCAATGGGGTGATGATGCGCAACGCGCTTAATGCCAATTCAATGGCCCAATCCCTTGCCGCGGGGCTTTTGGCTTTGCCGGGGACCGTACTTGCCTCACCGGTTCAGGCAAATGGTGTTTTCATGCACCTGCCGGATATGCTGGCCGATGGTCTGATCGCCAAGGGTCATATATTCTATCCTTGGGGAACATTGCCGGATCAGCCAGATGCGACTGTCTATCGCTTTGTAACGGCATTCGACACGACCCGACAACTGATCGACAGTTTTCTGGCTGATGCAAAGGCTTGCGTTGCAGCCCAAGCTTCGGTATAGACCTCGCCTCCGCCATTCGTCCCCTAGGGGACTAGCTTTCGAGGTCCCGGATCAGGTCCGGGGGAACGTGTCATGAAGCAAGACATCCATCCTGACTATCATTTCATTACCGTGGTGATGACTGATGGCACCACATACCAGACGCGCTCGACCTATGGCGAAACCGGCCAGACCATGACGCTGGAAATTGATCCTACGTCACACCCGGCATGGACCGGCGGTCACCAGAAGCTTCTGGACACTGCGGGCCGCGTTGGCAAATTCAACAAGAAATTCAATCAGTTCGGCTTTAAATAAGCATCGGGCTCAAACCCGCATTGCTGGATTTTTTGGCTGGCTATATCAGGCGCGCACGCGTCTGATCCGTGCGCGCTCGGCCTTTAGCGTACCGATCGTGTCTGCCCGAAAGTCCAGGACCATCGCCCCAACCCGTTCCTCTGCCAGCCTATCGCAATCTGTAGGGGCGGTTTGCTGCGAATGGTCTGGAACAGGTGTTGCCTCCTCCCCGAACAGGAACTGGTCCAGCCGCCCCACACGAAAATAAAGTTTACGTCCCATTTGGGCCAGGACGTTCAATTTTTCCGGTAAAAGATGGATAAGATCGGGGCTGGGTTCTTCGCAAACACGGCGCGCCCCAAGTCTGTGGATTGGGTTTGCGGCATCCTGGGCTGAAATTTCGCCCAATCGAACTGCCTTCTGAACCATCAGCCAGGCCATGGTCTGCATCAACTGGGTGGAAAGCCGCATGGATTCGGTAGCAAAGACAATATGCATCGGATTGGGCAGACCAAAGCGATCCGTTTTGCCGCCCGTTTCCAAATAGCGCACGGTCTGTTCGATCAGATCAATTGTCTCATCGAACAGGCGATCAAACAGATCCAGCGTCACAATGTTTTGCACGGGGTTTGGCACAAGTCACCCATCTTTAATATGACGCACCCGGCTTTGACCCCAAGTCACATAAAAAGGATGGCCCCTACTGGCTTTCAGAGCAATGGGATAAATCGTCCCTCAGAGCGACTTTACTATTTCTTCAACCATCTTCTTGGCGTCAGCAAACAGCATCATTGTGTTGTCGCGGAAAAACAGTTCGTTTTCGACCCCGGCATAACCTGATCCCATACCGCGCTTTACAAAAAGCACGGTCTTGGCTTTTTCCACATCCAGAATGGGCATGCCGAAAATGGGGCTGGTGGGGTCAGTTTTCGCCGATGGGTTGGTTACATCATTGGCACCGATGACAAAAGCCACATCCGACTGCGGGAACTGGCTGTTGATATCCTCCAGCTCGAATACCTCGTCATAGGGAACATTTGCTTCGGCCAGCAATACGTTCATATGGCCCGGCATACGTCCGGCCACCGGATGGATGGCATAGGATACCTTGACGCCTTCATGCTTGAGCTTGTCCGCCATTTCGCGCAAGGCATGCTGGGCCTGTGCCACTGCCATGCCATAGCCGGGAACAATGATCACGGACCCTGCATTCTTCATAATAAAAGCCGCATCTTCTGCTGAACCCTGTTTGACGGGGCGTGTTTCAACGCGGCCCACAGCAGCCGCGGTCTCGCCGCCAAAGCCGCCC
>CAISDR010000338.1 GCA_903884125.1 uncultured bacterium | reverse complement strand
ATGCGCGCCAGTCTTACGAGCGCATGATTGCGATGGTGTCGCTGGCACAGGCGCATATTGCCAGAGGTCGAAGATCCGTATTCGTCCCGACCGCCCTGCCAGATCTGCTCGCGCGGGTCGAAGTTGTGGCCCCCATATTGCGCGGGGCCGTTGCCATCAACAGAGGCGGTGGTGATTTCTCCCGCCTGATTATGGACTTCCGTACCAGCGATGCCATTCGCGCCTATGTGGATGGCGCAGAACTTGGCCGATATGCTCATGGTGTCGTCACACCCGATCATACGATCCGAACAAAGAACTGGCCGATGATTGCGCCCATTGCCGATGGTTCGGACCTTGCCGGATTCAAGGATGGTGTGGTCAGGGCAGTTGATGCCTTTATGGATCGCTATAAGAAATATTTCGTGACCAACGATCCGCTTTTTCCGGGCAAACGCAAAATGCTGGACCCGATGCCGCGCGTTATATTGGTGCCGGGTCTTGGCCTGTTTGGTCTGGGGGCAGACACGTCGTCAGCCATGATCGCAGCCGACATTGCAGAAAATACAATTCAGACCATCACAGATGCGGAATCGATTGGCCAATTTGAGTCGCTTTCTGACCGTGATCTGTTCGAGATGGAATACTGGTCACTGGAACAGGCCAAGCTGGGCAAGTCGCAGGAGCGCCCATTGGCCCGGCAGATTGCCGTTATCACTGGCGGGGCCGGTACGATCGGGCAGGCTGTTGCCAGAAAATTTGCCAGTGCCGGGGCTGAAATCGCCCTGTTTGATCGCGATGAACAGGTATTGACCGTGGCCAGATCCATTGGCAAACATGCTGTTGGTGTGGTTTGTGATGTGACCGATCCGTCATCGGTAGCCGATGCTTTTGATAGGGTGACAGCCCGGTTCGGCGGTGTGGATATTCTGGTATCAAACGCAGGTGCCGCATGGTCCGGACGCATCGGGCAGGTGCCAATGGACATATTGCGGACCAGTTTTGAATTGAACTTTTTTTCACATCAGATCGTGGCGCAAAAGGCCGTATCGATTATGGAAACACAGGGCACGGGCGGGTGCCTGCTGTTCAATGTATCAAAGCAGGCGGTAAATCCGGGGGCGGATTTTGGTCCCTATGGCCTTCCCAAGGCAGCCTTGCTGTTTTTGTCGCGCCAATATGCGCTGGATCATGCGGCCAGTGGAATCCGGTCCAATGCAGTCAATGCCGACCGGGTGCGTTCGGGGCTTCTGACACCTGAGATGATTGCAAAGCGTTCGGCAGCGCGTGGTGTATCCGAAGCCGATTATATGGGCGGGAATCTTCTGGCGCGGGAAGTCACCGCGGATGATGTGGCAGATGCGTTCCTGGCTCAGGCCATGGCACTGAAAACCACTGCTAGTGTTACAACAGTTGATGGTGGCAATATTGCCGCGACATTGCGTTAAGCAGACAGCCAGAATTCGAGGGTTCACATGGCAATGTTAGGTGTGATCGGTGGCAGCGGGGTCTATGACATCGAGGGACTTGAAAATCCCACATGGACCAGGGTGGAGTCATCATTTGGTGCGCCATCTGATGAAATCCTTATCGGCCGGTTATATGGCCTGGACATGGCGTTTCTGCCGCGCCATGGACGTGGCCATGTCTATACCCCGTCGACGATCAATTACCGCGCCAATATCGACGCTTTGAAGCGGGTCGGCGTCACCGATATTCTTGCCCTGTCGGCGTGCGGGTCTTTGCGGGAAGATCTGCCGCCGGGCACCTTTGTGCTGATCGACCAATATGTGGACCGGACATTTGCCCGCGAAAAAAGCTTCTTTGACACCGGCTGTGTGGCCCATGTGTCGATGGCGCACCCAGCTTGCGCGTGCCTGTCGGAAAAGGTGGCAAAGGCAGCGAGTGCTGTGGCCGTGCCGTTTGTCCGCGGCGGTACCTATCTGGTGATGGAAGGGCCGCAGTTCTCTTCGCTGGCGGAAAGCAGGCTCTATCGCCAATGGGGCATGGATGTGATCGGCATGACCAACATGCCCGAAGCAAAACTGGCGCGTGAAGCAGAGATTCGCTATGCGCCGATTGCCATGGTCACCGATTATGACTGCTGGCATCCTGATCATGATCATGTGGACGTCACATCTGTAATCGCGGTGATGCACAAAAATGGCGATAATGCGCGCGCGCTGGTCAAGGCCGTGGCAAAGCGGGGCATCGATGCGCCGCCAACCTGTACCGCTCGATGCGACCGGGTATTGGATAATGCGCTGATCACAGCACCATCGGCGCGTGATAAAACCATGATGACGAAATTATCGGCGGTGGCCGGTCGCGTTTTGAATACTTAGCGAAAAAGCAAAGGGCCTGTGATGACCGACTTGACCAAACTGGTTCGCACCATTCCGGATTATCCCAAGCCGGGCATTATGTTCCGGGACATTACGACCCTTATTCTGGACCCGCATGGTTTTACCAAAGTCGTAAATGATCTGGCCGAGTTTGCTGCCGGTATGCGCCTGACCAAAATCGCAGGCATTGAGGCGCGCGGTTTTATCATCGGCGGTGCGCTGGCCCACCGGCTGGCATTAGGCTTTGTGCCGTTACGCAAAAAGGGCAAGCTGCCGCATCAGACTATTGTTGAAACCTATGAACTTGAATACGGCACTGATCAGATCGAAATGCATCTGGATGCGGTTGATGCCAATGACCACGTGCTGCTGGTGGATGATCTGATCGCAACCGGCGGCACGGCGATGGCAGGCGTGCGCCTTTTACGCCGCGGCGGAGCCGAAGTCGCCGCCTGCGCCTTTGTCATCGATCTGCCTGATCTAGGCGGTGCGGCCCGGCTGGAGGCGCAAGGGCTGAAGGTTCATGCCCTGATGGCATTTGGCGGTCATTAGGCCAAATTCGCCAGTGCCAGAACCTGCGCACTGGTCATAACCGGGCCGTTCCATTTATGACCCGAGGGCTCAAGGGGTGTTCTTGAGTCAATGATGCGCGGGGCATAATACCCCAGTAATGCAAGTGCACATTCAAAGCCCAGAAATCCCAGTTGCTCGACCGACAGATCGGCGACTAACTGTTCTTCAACGGCGATGATCGTACCACTGTCCACCTTCTTGGCCAGTTCATGCAATGTGGCGCCAAAGCGTTCGGCCTTGTCAATTCGCGCCCGAATTTCCGGAAATGCACCGGGATAGGCCGGTGTACCGGGATGAATGTTATAGTCAGGTAAATCTGTTCGGTTCAAAAGGTTTGAAGGAACAATCGAGCTGGTTACGAAACTGATGATCCGGGCCCTGGGTTCAAGGTCAATTGCGCTCGTTAATCCATCCAGATCATTGACCAGTTGAAATGATAGTTCAGGCGCTGCCTGGGGCAGAAATGTAAACACAATCTCCTTAAAACGCGGATCGGTCAGGATTATCAGGCCGGGTGTTGGCAAGTATATTCTCCATCTGCGATTACAAACGCTAATCAGTTGATTGCGTCCAGAGACTGGTTGCACAATGAGCCGGTTCCGACTCAATCGGCAAGAGAGGCCCACATGCGGCAGCAGAAAAGCCAGTCCGTCCCGTACTGGATACCACGTGCGCTCGCGGTGACACTGGTATTATTGCCTTTAGCGGCGTGTTCCACGATGGAATCGATCTGGGATACCGTCGCGTTCTGGCGCGATGATCCAATGCCAAACCCCTCCGCCAAATCGATGAATGGTTCCAGTGGGACCAGTGAACCCGGTCCTATCAAGGTGGCAACCGGTGCACAATCTGGCCCGACAGATATGGCGCAGATCAAATCGGAACTAGCCCGGCTTGATGCAGAACGGCAATGGGTCGAAGCACGGATCAAGGAATTAAAAAGCCAGTTACCCGCAAATGTGGCCGCTAGCGCCGCCGACCCCATGGTGAAATCCGCAGCACCCGGCAGTCAAACTGCGCCAACAAAGGCGGCATCCCCCCCAATGGCATCCCAACCGGCCGCCAGTGCAGATGTTTTCGCCGATACTGCCAGTTTTGGCGTTCATCTGGCCTCCTATCGTAAGATCGCCGATGCTGCGCGGGGCTGGGCACAATTGCAAAAGTCGATGCCAGATATGCTCGGCAATATGCAGGCACATGTCATAACCGTTGATTTCAACGACGGGCGTGGCGCATTCATTCGTCTGATGGCGGGTCCATTAGCCAACAAGGACCTTGCAGCAAAGAAATGTGCGGATCTGAAGGCCAAGGGCCAATATTGCAAAGTCGACAGCTTTGCAGGCGAAATACTGAAAGCGGGCTAGGCAGCGGCGAATACGCGATCAGTCGAATAGCGCGTCAATATCAGCCTGACTTGCATTGTCTGACGTCCCGCTGCCCGACAGGTCGGGACCATGCAAGGATACCTCGCCATCCTGACGTTCCAGCGATGGCGGCAGCGGCAAGGATGCAAGCTCGGATTCGTTCCACATCGCAACCATTCGGTCGATCCGCTCTTCGATAAATGCCAATGTCGAAACTACCTTGCGGATTTTCTGGCCAGTCAGATCCT
>CAISDR010000337.1 GCA_903884125.1 uncultured bacterium | reverse complement strand
AGCTGATCATATATTCGCGCGATGAACTGAAACAATATGAAATGGCGCAGCGGTTCCCGCTTTCCAAATATCCCTATATTCGATTTTTCATTGGCGATGTCCGTGATTTGTCCCGGCTGGAAATGGCCACGCGCGAGGTGGATTACATCATTCATACTGCCGCTTTGAAACACGTTCCGATTGCTGAATACAATCCGTTTGAATGTGTGGGTACGAATATCCTTGGTAGTGAAAACGTCGTGCGTGCAGCTTTGTCAAACGGGGTAAAGCGGGCAATCATGCTTTCAACCGACAAGGCCGCCAGCCCGACCAACCTTTATGGCGCAACCAAGCTTGCTGCAGAACGGATTTTCATCGCCGCCAATGCGCTGGCTGGCAGCCGCGAAACACGCTTTGCGGTGGCGCGATATGGCAATGTTCTGGGTTCACGCGGGTCGGTGCTGCCATATTTTCGCCGCCTGATTTCAGAAGGTGCAGAATACCTGCCGATTACCGATGATCGCATGACGCGTTTTTGGATCACCCTGCCCCAGGGTGTTGCCTTTGTGGTGACTTCATTGGCCATGATGCGTGGCGGCGAGGTTTTTGTTCCAAAACTGCCCAGCATGAAAATGACCGATCTGGCAAAGACTCTGGCGCCACATATCCCGCAGCGGGTTGTGGGAATCAGGCCCGGCGAAAAGCTGCATGAAACAATGGTGACCGTTGATGAAGCCCGCGACACCATCGATGTGGGCGACCGGTACATCATCCTTCCAAAATTTCTTGGCGAAGAACCACACCCCATCAAGGGCACCCCAATGCCCGAAGGCTTTTCTTACTGTTCTGAATTCAATACGGATATTCTTGATCAGGACTCTTTGGGCAAAATGCTGGCGGCGGTTCATTGATGAGTGGACCGGTTCGCATTCCCTATGGGCATCAATCGATCGACGAGGACGATCTGGCAGCAGTCCGCACGGCGTTGCTGGCACCACTGCTGACGACCGGCCCTTTGGTTGGCGAATTCGAAACCGCATTTGGATCAGCGGTTGATGCACCGCATGTGGCGGTTTGCGGCAATGGAACACAGGCGCTGCACCTGGCAACGATGGCATTGGGCCTGGGACCAGGTGATTTTGTTATTGTTCCCAGCATTACGTTTCTGGCCACCGCCAATGCCGTTCGCTATGTGGGAGCTGAAGTTGTCTTTGCTGATGTTGATCCCCGAACCGGGCTGATGACCGTTGAGACAGCGCTGCAGGCCGCGGCGCGGGCCAGCGGGCCTGTCAAAGCGATCATGCCGGTTCATATTGGCGGCCTGCCAGC
The DNA here is from genome assembly GCA_903884125.1 of uncultured bacterium. Classification (GTDB taxonomy): domain Bacteria; phylum Pseudomonadota; class Alphaproteobacteria; order CAISDR01; family CAISDR01; genus CAISDR01. The sequence continues at coordinate 961 of CAISDR010000337.1, read as the reverse complement.
AACGCCACATCTGATATATGCCCTGGCACAGGCAAAGGGCTGGCATGTAATCGAAGATGCCTGTCATGCGCTGGGTACAACCTATACCGATGACACCGGCAAAAAATTCAAGGTCGGCAGCGCTTCGCATGCTGATCTGTGCACCTTTTCATTTCATCCGGTCAAAACGATTGCAATGGGCGAGGGTGGAGCCGTAACGGCACGCACTGCGGCCATCGCTGCGAATATCAGGGTTTTGCGATCCCATGGCATGGTGCGGGACAGCGCGGCTTTTTCAAATCCGACAATGGGTTTTGCAAAGGATGGCTCGGCCAATCCTTGGTATTACGAAATGCCGGAGCTGGGATATAATTTTCGCGCACCTGACATAAACTGCGCCCTGGGCATCAGTCAGCTAAACAAGCTAGAGTCATTTGTCGCGCGCCGCCGGGTACTGGCGGATTCTTATATTGATATGATGAAGGATCTTGACGAACGTATCTGCCCGATTGAAATTCCGTCCGGTATTGAACCAGGCCTGCATCTGTTCCGGCTGCTGATCGACTTTGAACGGTTCAATCTGGATCGCGCTGGATGGATGAACGCCCTGGCGGACCGCGGTATTGGCACACAGGTTCATTATATTCCAGTTCATCAGCAGCCCTATTATCAGACTCGATATGGTGCGATGACCTTACCCGGTGCTACAGAGTATTATCGCTGCACGCTGACATTGCCGCTATTTCCAACTTTGACTGAAAACGATGTGGCTGAAGTTGTGACTGCCGTCAAAGAAATTGCCCGTAACCACGGTTAGGATTGCAGCACCATGTCAAAGCCAATGTGGATAATATGCACACTGCGCCATAGCCCCATAGCAGCAGGATAATGTCATGTCGCTTGCATCTGAAGTCAAAATTGCAGGCCGGTCGATTGGCGACAAGCATGCGCCTTATATCATCGCCGAAATTTCCGGCGGCGT
>CAISDR010000336.1 GCA_903884125.1 uncultured bacterium | reverse complement strand
TTGCGCTGGCGGCCATGTCGGATGTGCCGTTACCACGGTTGATGTTCCGGCGTCCGTCCATGATGACTTTTGCAACAATTACCCTGTCCATCTACTTTCATCATCTTGAAAGCGATCTGATCGCACAGGACAGCGCACCCCTGGTTATTGAGTCCCGCACGCGTCAGATCCGCGCCGGATTCTTTGATCAGACCAGCGAACTATGGTCAAACACGGGTCTGCTGCTGGCAACCAGTGAACAGATGGTCTGGTTCAAGGAATAGTGATCCGGATAATTGTCTTGCACCAATCTCAACATTGGCTAGCGTGAGCAGGACCTTTCAACTCCCGCCTTGCCAAGAGGGATCATGGCTGAATTCAGCACTGCCGCGCCGCTAGCCTTGCCAAAGGCCGAAATCATGGGCCATCCACGCGGGATTTTTGTGCTCTTCATGGCCGAAATGTGGGAGCGCTTTTCTTATTACGGCATGCGGGCCCTGCTGATCTTTTATTTGACCCAGCATTTTGCTTTTCCAGACGTGGCTTCGACCCAATATTATGGTGCCTATACGTCACTTGTATTTGCGTTTTCCATTCTGGGCGGATTTCTGGCCGACAGGGCCATCGGGCAATGGCGTTCATTGCGCCTTGGGGGATTGCTGATCCTGTCGGGTCATGTGCTGTTGGCGGTTGAAGGTGCGATGGGTGCGCCCAACGATCTGACCCGGCAGATATTCTTTGCAGCTCTGGGTCTGATCATCGCGGGTACGGGATTTTTCAAACCTTGTGCCTCGACAATGGTGGGCGCACTTTACGCATCTGGTGATCATCGGCGGCAGACCGGATTTTTCATTTTCTATGTGGGTGTCAATCTGGGGGCGGCCCTTGCGGCATTATCGGTTGGCTATCTGGGCCAGGCATTTGGCTGGTCCTATGGCTTTGGTGCAGCGGCTGTTGGCATGGCACTGGGACTATTGTTCCTCCAATTGGGGCAGGGCGATCTTGCACCCTTTGCGATGAATGCACCGTCAGGGAACAAGAGCGCCGGGCTGACATTGCTGCTGGCACTGGCCTGCACCACGTTAGGCTGGGTGCTGGTACAAAACCCCGCCATCGTCGGTATTGCCCTTGTGGCTGTTGTTGCTGGCGCATTTTTTGTTCTTGGGCGTTATATTCTGCGCGAGGCGGATGCGACTGAACGCCGACACCTGTTTGCGGTCATTATCCTGTTTCTGGGCGTCTCGGTTTACTGGAGCACGTTTGAACAGGCAGGATCATCGCTCAATCTGTTTGCCGACCGTGTTGTTCGGATGGAATTGCTGGGGATGACATTTCTGTCGTCCCAAAGTCAGTTCTTTAATCCTGCATTCATACTGTTGGTTACACCAGTTCTTGCCCTTCTGTGGGCAACACTTGCCCGACTTAATCGGGAACCCAGTGTGGGTTTTAAATTTTCTCTTGGCCTTGGCATATCATCTTTTGCGTTCTTCCTGCTGTCGGTTTCAATCGGCTTTGCCGGTAGCGAACAGCGCGTCGGGCTGGAATGGCTGATCGGCTATTTTCTTTTTCAGACCATTGCGGAACTGTGCATATCCCCGATCGGGCTTTCGATCATGACTCAGATCAGTCCCAAAAAACTTTCCGGGCTGGTTATGGGACTGTGGCTGATGGGATCATCGGCTGGGAATTATCTGGGTGCACAGATTGCCACCCTGACAGCGCGGGCGGATAATTCAGATCTGGTCGTCGATACAGCCGCAGAAGCTGCGCGTTACGGCCAGGTATTTGGCTATGTGGCAATTTATGCGGCAATGGCCGCAATCATCTTCCTGGGCCTTAGCCCGACGATCCGCCGATTGGTGGCACAGCGTTGAAAAATCGACTTTGCACCCTTCGTTCCGACCATGCTAATTTGCCGCGTCTAAGATGAATTGAAATGGTTGAAAATGCCCGAAGCTGAAAAAATGAAGCTGAATCCACTTCAAACCCGCACCCTGGCATTGCTGCAGGAACTGGCGAATGATCCGGACGTCGCCGCACCAACCGGCACGGGTGGTATTGCTATCGCGCATATGCCACATGCGCACGGGGATCATGTGCATGTGGGACGCGCCAGCGTGTCTGCACGCGACGCCAGCGGACTTGGCAATAAGGCTGTCTGGCAGGTGCTGGAACGCAAGGGCATGATAGAGGTTGTCGAATTTCCCCATCGCCTGATTCTGACCGCGGCGGGTCAGAAATATGAAACCGGGCTTGCTGAACGGCTGGCTGGCCCCAGCGATCATTGAGCATCCATTGACCGACGATCTGGATAAAAAAGTCGAACCAATCGCGCCCAGCGAACGCGCGGTTCGTCTGTCGGGGCAAGTGCTGGGTCATGTGCCCCATGGGGCTGCCATCGGCCTGCGCCTGATTGATGTGCGCAAGGGCATGGCGCTGGTGGGCGTGGGTTATGCACCGCATCTGGTCGGCGATCCGGAAACGCAGGTGATATCGGGCGGCGTTATCACCACCCTGCTCGACAATGCCTCAGGCATTGCCACCATGATGTCGCTGGATGCCCCCGAAGCGATCGCCACTTTGGACTTGCGTATCGACTACATGCGCGCAGCAACACCCGGACGCGATCTGCTGGCCCGCTGCCGGGTGACACGGCGTACACGCACGATTGTCTTTGTTTCCGGCGTGTGTTTTGAAGACAGCGAGGAAGATCCGGTCGCCATGTCGGTTGCAACTTTCATGCGCGCTTCAAACGAAAGCCGCGCACTCAAAGAACCAGAGGGGGCGGCCGACCGCTTCAAGGCACCGTTTTGAGCGTCGATCTGAAATCCGAAATTGCAGCAGCGCGTGCGGCGGGTGACCCAAGCCGCCTGCTGTCACGGCTGCCTTATGCCAATTTCATCGGCATGATTGCACAGGCGCATGGTGATGAGGTTACATTTGTTCTGCCGTTCAAACCGGATCTGATCGGTAATCCCATGTTACCTGCGCTGCATGGCGGGGTTGTGGGCGCATTTCTGGAAATGAGCGGGCTGATCGCGCTGATCTGGGAAGCCGTTCCCGACGCCTGGCCCAAGACCATTGATATAGCCATTGACTTCATGCGATCGGGCAGGCCGGTGGATACCTATGCCCGCGCCATCATCGCCAAGCCTGGACGGCGTGTTGCCAATTTGCGCATTGAAGCCTGGCAGGACGAAAGGCGTCGTCCAATTGCGGCCGCTCATGGACATTTTCTGATGCGTGGCGCAGACTGAATTTCAGGTCTTTGGTTTCAGCGTTACCACGCTTGACGTGCCCGATGCGGTGGCCAGCAGATTTCCGTCGGAATCTGTAAGCCGCGCTTCGGTGAAGATGACCGACTTGCCACGCTTGAGGGTTTCTGCCCGCGCCAGCAGCCTGCCGGGACGCGCCGGTGCAATGTAGCTGATTTTGATTTCAAGGGTCGGCACAATCTGACCCCATTCCAGATTAAGGCCGGCAGCCAGACTAAGTGCATCGTCCAGCATGGCAGCCACCATGCCGCCTTGTACTGCACCCCATTTATTGGTCAGCGCATCGGTCGGGTTGAATGCCAGATCGACCCATCCTGCAGCCTGATCATATCCGACCAGTTCCGTGCCCAACATCTTGCTGGCAGATGACGGTTTGTGCACCAGCGATTTCAGATTTGGCGGCAATTCGCCGTCAGCCGCGCCTTCATTGGTCATTGTATTCCCTGCTCCACACGATCACGGGCGCTGAGCGCCAGTCCATTGGCCACCGCCGACAGGGCGTCTGCTTCGGCAATTCTATCGGCACCAAAACGTTTTTCAAACCGATGTCGCAATCCAACCAGCCGCGATGACCCCCCGGTTAAAAACACACGGTCAATCTGATCCGATTGCAGTTTTGCGCGCATCAATACTTCGTCAACAACCTGATCAATGGCATCAAGGTCCGGGGCGATCCAGTGGTTGAACATATCGCGCGTGACATGGCGTCGGATATGGGCTGGACCTGAATCAAAAGTCAGCGTGCAGTTTTCAGCATCGGACAGGGCGATTTTTGTGGCTTCCACCGATTTGGACAGTGCAAAGCCCCGATGGTCGTTGATCAGCGCTTTCAGGCCATCCAGCGCGTCAGGTTCGGAAAATGTCGGTGTAACGTCCCGGAATAATGTGCGGGTTTCCGGCCGGTCCAGAAAGGCCAGCCTGTGCCAACGCGCAATCTCGCCATAAATCCATTTGGGCATGGGCAGAAACTGACCGGTCTGCCCGCGATAGACGCCATCGCGTCCAAGGCCCGGTGCAATCGCGTGATCAATAATGCGGGCATCAAAGGCATCGCCAGCAATGCCGATACCGCCCACGGCCAGAATATCTGCCGCCCGGTTACGTCGGGCGCGTGCTTTCGGACCGATCCGCAGAATACAAAAATCACTGGTGCCGCCGCCGAAATCGCCGATCAGGACCAGCGCGTCGCGCTCAAGGCTCTGTTCTACGTGGTAGGCAGCGCCCACCGGTTCATATTCAAATGCAATATCTGTCAATCCGGCGCGCGCATAGGCAGCTTTCAATCGGTCAAGTGCCAGCCGTTCAATGGGGGAATCACCAACAAAGCGCGCGGGGCGGCCAACTGTCACTGGGCCATCAATAACACCGATTTTTTCTGACGCAGCGCCAATCAGGCGCCGCAGAATGTCAGCAATCAGATCTTCCAGCGCGCGCGAAGTGCCAAAGACACTGGTTTGCGAAAAATGCGGATCGGCCAGATAGGATTTGATTGACTGAATGAAACGTCCGCCCGCCCCTTGGGCAAGTTCATAGGCCTCGATCGCAGCAGGACCCGCAAAGGTCAACAGGCGCCTGGCGTTGAATTTTTCTTCCAGCTCATAGAATAGAACGGACCGAAAGGTTTCAAAG
>CAISDR010000335.1 GCA_903884125.1 uncultured bacterium | reverse complement strand
CCGGACGGCAGTGTTTTTTTTGCGGCAGCACTGGGCGTCTACCCGCACCTGAATATCATGGATGCGGCCTTTTCGATCTCGGTCGATGGCGTTCAGAAAAATCTGCACGCTTCCCGGTTTCTAAATGGCGAGCGAATGGACACAAAGGTTGGTCCGATCCGGGTCGAGGTGATCGAACCACTGGTCACGCTGCGCCTCGTTGTTGACCAGAATGTGCATGGCGTTCGCGCGGATCTGACTTTTCATGCCCGTGCGCCCGCTATCGAAGAACCCCGTTTCACACATCGTCGGGGAACGCGGATGTTCTTTGACTATACCCGCATGACCCAGAATGGCGCATGGACCGGCTGGATCGAAGCTGGTTCAAAGCGCATCGAAGTCACGTCCGAATTCATGGGCACGCGTGACCGGTCCTGGGGCATTCGCCCGATTGGTGCAGCCGATCCGCAGCCTTATGCGCCTGCGATCCTACCACAATTCTACTGGCTATGGGCGCCACTGAATTTTCCGGATCATGTCTGTCTCTTTGATCTGAACAGCGATGAACATGGCAAGCCCTGGCATCAAAATGGTGCAATGGTTCCAGCGGGTGCCATCATGTCGGATATCGAATTCATGGCGTCATCAGATGCCACAATGATCTTTGAAAAGGGAACGCGCCATGCGCGTGCCGCCACGATCAACATGCGTCGCTGGAATGGCACGGCCATTACAATATTGCTGGAACCCACGGTAAAATTCTATATGTCCGGTATCGGCTATCTTAATCCAGACTGGGGGCATGGCCAGTACAAGGGACCCGACGAACTGGCCTATGACGAGATTGACCTGTCGTCAGTTGATCATTCAACCCCAACGCGCCTGCATATTCAGGCTTTCTGCCGCGCGCTGTGGATGGAAGAGGACAAGCCTGCCGTTCGTGGTATCGGCATTCTGGAGCAACTGATCATTGGACCTCATGCCCCATCCGGCTTCAAATCCATGTTTGATATGGCAGAATAATGGCAAGCGTCGACCCCCAGCTGGCTGAACGCCTGACACATTATCTGACCCATAAATTTCCCCATTGGCAGAACCTGTCGGCCACCATCACCGCCCGCATTCACGGCGGTGCCAGCCGGGAAACCTATCGGGCCAAACTGACCTATCAGGAAAATGGCAGACCGGTAGAGCGCGGCATTATCCTGCGCCGGGATCCCGTCGGCAGCCTGATTGAAACCGATCGCGCAATCGAGTTTCATGCCTATCGTACGTTTTATGGAACAACTGTCCCTGTACCTGAACCAATTGCGCTTGAATTGGACCTGCAATGGATGGATCGCCCGTTTTTCATCATGGGCGAAATACCAAACGCATCTGCCGGATCTCCATTTGGTCCTGTGCCCTATGGTGACCAATGCGACAAAGTCGGTGCGCAATTCTGGTCGATACTGGGTGCGATTGCGGCTACCGGGTGTGATGTTGGCAGGCTTGCCGAACTATCGCCGCTGCCTGCCGAACCCTGGCGCGATGCGCTGGATTACTGGGAAGGTGTGATCAATGCCGATGCGCTGGAACCCTATCCCGTGTTGCGTGCAGCCATTCGCAGACTAAGGCGTAATCCACCGCCTCCGCCGATCAGGCCGGGTGTCGTTCATGGCGACTATCGACGCGGCAATTTCCTGTTTGATGATCAGGGCGATATCAAGGCAATTCTGGATTGGGAGATGTGCCATCTGGGTGATCCCTATGAAGATCTGGGATGGGCGCTTGATCCGATCTGGGGCCAGATGCAGCGCGAAAGACCGGGTGGCATGATGGACCGCGACGCGGGCTTGGCACTTTGGTCCAAGGCCAGCGGAATTTCCATCGATACAAAAGCACTGGCCTGGTGGGAACTTTTTGCACAGGTCAAAGGTATGGCGATCTGGATTTCCAGCGGCAAGGAATTTGTGGAGGGCAAGAACCAGGACCCGGTTCTGGCCATTTCCAGCTGGATCTGTATTGACCGCCACACACGATTGATGGCCGATCGGCTTTCCACCTGTTCGGGGGTGCCACAATGATACCGTCTGCTCCACATTTTCTGGCTTATGCGGTACATCGGCTGACCAATGACATTGCCCCGGCATTGCCGGATGAATATCTGGCGCAGTCTACCGGCATGATGGGCGGCATGATGGCAGTTGCTACCCAGCAGGCCGATTGTGCAGTCGACGATATGGTGTGGGATATCACCCAGTTGCACGAACTGCTCACACAAGCGACCGTTATTCTGGAACACGCGCAGACGGATCAACCTGATTTCAATAGCCTGCGGCTGTCGAGCCTGATACCCCAATATCATCGATTGGCAATACAGCTGGTTGAAGTTCACGCGCTGGTCGAGGAAATGACCAGCGCACAAGCGCGTGCGTTGAACGCGCGAATCTGGGACTATCTGACGACGTCCGCCCAAAGGCGACGGATAGACATTTTCGACTAGCAAAGTTTCCAATGTTAGATGGTTCTGGCCCAAAGCCTGACATAGGGCGCATGGCAATTGCCGCGCGATTGGCAACGTTTTATGGCGTGATCGCGCTGTATAATTCTGTTGTCACCCCATTCTGGCCGGTTTTTCTGAAAAGCCGGGGCATGGGTGCAACCGACATAGCACTTTTGTTCATGGTCGCCTACCTTAGCCGCATGATCATAAGCCCTGTCCTTGGCACATGGGCCGATCATATCGGTGACCTGCGAAAAGCGCTGATCATTCTGGTATCGGGTTCATTCGGCACAATAATCCTATATTTCTTCTGCTTTGATTTCTGGAGCCTGCTGATTGCGAACATTCTTTGTTCGGGAATCGTCAACGCGGTTTTTCCAATCATGGAAGCAGTGACCGTACGCGGCAGTTTTGCCCGGGGGCTGGATTATGCGCGGGTGCGGGTTTCCGGATCGATCAGTTTTGTTCTGGGCTCATTGACCATGGGCGGGTTGATTGAACATTTCGGCTCTGCCGTCATATTGCCTGCTGCCGCGCTGACACTGGCGCTTGCCATCGCCGCCGCCTTTTGGTTGCCGGACGAGCGGGCGAAAGATCATGTTGCAGCACCAGGCGCTGGCAATCCGGTCAGAAAAGATAGCGCATTCGCACTGATGGTCAGTTTGCTGCGCAACCGCGTGTTTTTGCTGCTGGCGTTTTCAGGCAGTCTTATTCAGGCCGGTCATGGTGTTTATTACGCATTCGGCACGCTGAACTGGCAGACGCAGGGCTACGATTCCACCACAATTGGTGCACTGTGGGCAATCGGGGTTATCGCCGAAATTACCTTGTTCATCTATTCGCGGCCGATCGTCGAACGCCTTGGTCCAGGACGCCTGCTTGTTCTTGGTGGAACTGCCGGCCTGATCCGCTGGATCGGCCTTGCCCTGTCACCTGGCTTTGGCATAACGGCAGGCTTGCAGATGCTGCATGCCTTTTCCTATGGGGCAACCCACCTGGCCGTCATGTCCTTTATGGCAAGGGCAATACCAGTGTCATCGGCGGCAACCGCTCAAAGCCTGTTTGCTGCCATGTTTTCCGGTCTGTTTTTCGGGCTGGTTACGATGATTGCCGGACCTGTATTTGATCATTTCGGTTCAGGCGCCTTTGTACTCAGCGCCGGATGCTGCGTCATAGGCCTATTAGCAGCGTGGCAATTACTGATCAGCTGGGACGGGCGTCCGATCATTCTGGAGAAATGAAAAAGTCAGCTCTTCTGGATTATCAGCGGACCTATCGACTGACCAAGACCAGGATCAGACATTTGGATATTCCGCGCCCGCAATTCCCGGACCAGCGCTATGCGCAATTCACTGGCAATTACACCGCGCTGCATCACATCATCGGTAAAGCAGCGCAATGAAAATTCCAGTACCCCGGGAACGACTGAGCTTAATGTGACCTGCGGCGGAAGTTCGGCAACTATATGTGTGTTTTGCCGTGCCAGATCCAGCAGCATTGCTATCACCTCATCGGGATCGCTGTTTGGGTGAAGTGAAATTTTCACTTCAACCCGACCACGGCGGTCCTTGTGAGTCCAGTTGGTCAGGTGATGCGATAATAATTCCGCATTGGGAATGATCACAGAGGCCAGGTCGAATGTTTCAATTTCGGTTGCCCGCACATTGATATTCTTGATCAGGCCTTCTGTTGTACCGACCACGACCCAGTCGCCTACCTTTACCGGCCGTTCGAAAAGTAGAATAAGGCCAGAGACAAAATTATTTGTGATGTTCTGAAGCCCAAACCCAATACCGACGGACAACGCACCGGCCACAATCGCCAGATTTGACAAGTCAATGCCGACTGCACTGATCGATACCAACGTCGCAATAGCAATCCCCAGATAGCCGGTCCCGGTTACAATGGACTGGCGTGCGCCGGAATCAATGCGGGTACGTGGCAGCAGCGAATGTTCCAGTGCAAACTGGATGCGGCGCACGGCAAAAATACCGGCTGCGAAAATAATGCCACCAAGGACAAGATCAATCGGTGACAGACGAACGGTGCCGATGCGGAAACTGCCTGTAGCCTTTTCGCCAAGCGTGATGAGTTCTTGTAGCGGCACGCCCCAGATCAGCGCCACTGCAAAAAGTCCGACCAGTGCAAACAGTACATCGATGACCAGTTGAACCCAGAACGCGGCAATCGCGGGATGTCCATCTGAACTGCCAGCATGGCTCAAGGCGGTCTTTATCCGCCTTTCAATCACCAGCCCAAGACTTGCCGACAAAAGGTCGCGGACCGCGCGCATGCCGCCGGTCACGATGCCGGTCAGTATGATGGAACTGACCAGATAGGACCCGAAATTTGTATAGCCGACCCACAAGGCAATGACGCCAAATATCAGCGGCCCGATCGTGAGCACGATAAATGCATCACGCCATGCAGACCGCCCATGAATGCTGGGATCGACGCTCGGCAGAGAGCTGGCACCGCCTTCGAGCTGATCAATATAGGGCGAGTGCGCGCGCGCATAAATCAGCCATGCCGACATCGCTGCAAGAATTGAATAGACAATAGCAGAATAGACGGACGCCAGTTGATCCGACGGCGGAGAAACCAGCAAAACTGTTTTCACCGCAAATAGATCCAGCGCGGTGAATAGTCCCAACATCCCCGTCCCGCGCACCACAACCCGCGCCCGGTCGTCACCAACAGGCAGCAGTCTCCACAAGGGTGAACTGGGTGCATAGATTGCAGACGGCATACTTAACGTAACCAGCGCCAATGCTGCATATTCCAGCGCATAGGCCAAGGTGGATGACTGGATAGCGGTCAGACCGTCTACGCCATTTAACTCGATCCAGATACCTAATGCCGCAGCCCAGCCTGCGGGAAAAAGCCCATAGGCATTTGAATGGGCAATGGCGGAAGCCAGTTTGCGCGCATAGGTTGGCACCTGCACACGCCGGTGGCCATATCGGGCCAGAAGCCAGGCTGCCATCGCAACCCAGATTATCCCCGATACCAGCGCGCCAAAAATCAATGTGTCGCCTGAAATTCCAGCGCGGGGTTCGGTGCTGTTTGGATGGCTCAATCGCTGCCACAGCGCCGACCCGATGCGGGAAATATCTTCGCCCGCCGTGGTCAGAACTTTGGTCGACCAGGGCGCGGGAAATACCTTGGTCATTCGTCCCCAGACCCAGAAGCGCCAGCGTTCGGATATCCGCTCGCTCAAACCGTCAACGCGGGCCAGTATCAGATCGGCAGATTGGACCTGAGCTCTTATCTGGCTGATCTCATCGCTATAATGTTTGCGCTTGTCGCTGATCGCCGCTTCTTCTTTTGAAGCACCGTCGGCAGGTGCCGGGCCAAGAGCGGCCAAAAGTTTTTCTGAATCCCCCATCTTATCCAGGGATTTCGATCGGGCAGCGATTGCGCCGTCGCGCACCTGCAGAAGTTCCCAACGTGCAGCCTCGGCCTGGTCCGGCGAGGTATTTGGGGCATTCAATGCCGCCTCGACCCGATCGAGCTGGCGCATCCAGCCGTCAATATCGGTCTGCGCCCATGCATGCGCGACAAATGCCTCGAATGCAAAGATTAACAGGCTTAGGGCAAGAACAGGCCGGAATTTCATTGTCATAGTCGCACGAAGATCACAGCGGGCAGCCATGTGCAACCGCAAAATATGCAAATCAGGCCTGCGACGGATCATATCCGGCCCGGCGTTTAAAACAAACGATGGCATTTTTACAGCTTCGGCACGACAACAAGGATTAAGATGTCGGCTGTTCAGTTTATATACCCAAGGCCAATGGCTGATATTGACCCGTCCGATCATGGGCTTGAGAGGGAAGCGCGTGTGATCGACCCAGATCAAGCATTGATTGAGCGCATGGCGCGCGGGGATGAAAGTGCCCTGCGCGCCCTTATGGATGCCCATCTGGAGCGTATCGTTGCATATACGCGCCGCATGCTGAACGATGCCACCGAGGCAGAGGACATTGCCCAGGAAGTTTTCCTGCGCGCATGGAGCCAGGCTGGTCGTTGGCAGCCCGGTGGGGCAAAATATCAGACCTGGCTGCACCGAATCGCCCATAATCTTGCGATAGACCGGTTGCGGCGGCGGCGATCAGTTTCCCTGGATCAGATTGCCGATCCGGAAGACCCGTCACCCGCTGCCGACAGTTTAATTTTTGAAAACCAACGAAGCGAACGGGTAAACAGCGCGATAAATCTGCTGCCCGCCTCAGACAAAACAGCAATCTCCTGCCAGTTCACACCCCCCGCCGAAAGCGCCCGAAGCCCGGTCCAATTCACCCCCGCATCGGTCATGCTCTTGAGATCATTCCAATCGATGCCGGTTTTCGAAAGAGTTTGTATATCGGTCCAGTTCACGCCCGCCGTGGACATCGTT
>CAISDR010000334.1 GCA_903884125.1 uncultured bacterium | reverse complement strand
TTAATTTCTATTTTTTATTACGGATGGATAACTTAATGGACTTTGATCTGGTGATTTACTTACCGGATCAATGAACTATGGGGCGCTGACTGCAAGGCGTTGTATTTCGGTCCAATTCCGACGAAGATAGCGCGCTTCGATTCCGGGCACTGCCCCCCGTTAAGGATGATCCTATGTCATTGAAGAGCTTGCGCGCGGTTACGCTGGGCGCTGTTTTATTGAGCGTCCCCACCCTGTCACTGACAGCGATTGCGGCTGATGACCCCGTGGTCGCAACCGTCAACGGCGCCGAAATCCACCAGTCCGATGTGACGGCATTCCGTTCGATGCTGCCTGCCAAAATCCAGGGGATGGACGAAGCACAGATCACAAGCCGCCTGATCGACCGCCTGACCCAGGTCAAGGCTCTGTCCCAGGAAGCGGAAAAATCCGGAATTACCAAAGAGCCGTCCTACAAGAAACTTCAGGCACAGAAGCTTGAGGAATTTGCAGCTGACAGCTTTCTGAAGAATGCGATCGAAAAGCGGGTCACAGACAAAGCGATCAAGGACCTCTATGACACGACCGTCGCCAGTGCGAAGTCGGCCGAGGAATACCGCGCGCGCCATATTCTGGTTGAAACCGAGGACGAGGCCAAGGAAGTCATCAAGCAAATCAAAGGCGGCAAGGACTTTGCGGTGGTCGCCAAAGAAAAATCGAAAGATACCGGCTCGGCACCGAACGGCGGCGACCTGGGCTGGTTCACCGCAGATGTCATGGTGCCTGAATTTTCCAAGGCGGCGTTGGCACTGAAAAACGGTGAAATATCGACCCCGGTAAAAAGCCAGTTCGGCTGGCACGTAATCCAGACTCAGGAACGCCGTAAACAGGCAGCGCCGAAGTTTGAAGATGTAAAGGAAAATCTGGCGCAGCAGCTGCGCCAGCAGATCAACCAGGAAACGGTTGAAAAGGTTACCAAGGCTGCGAAGATTGAACTCAAGGGGGCAGCAGCCGCCCCAAAGATCGTTCCAGCCAAATAACAGGAGCGATTTGATATTCAGGGCCAGGTGCCCTTTGGCCGCAGCCGGGAATTTCAGCCTCTGGAATTTCAGACTGCGGCCAGTCAGATCAGGGAAGACGGGCAATGACGACGCGCAAAGCAAAACCTACAGTTAAAACCGTTGCCAGTAAGACTGCATCAGGCTCGAAAGCAAAAGCGCCGCCTGCCAAGGTTCAGACCAAGGCCAATCCCGTCAAAGCACCAGCGCAGAAAGCAGCGCCAGCCAAACCTGCCGCCCCGGCAAAGCCCGTAAAACCGGACGCAAAACCCCTGCCCGCGAAGGCCGTGGTAGCAAAAAAGTCTGAACCGGCAAAGGCTGCGCCGACCCAGCGCGCTGCAAAGACCCACCCGGTATCACCCCTGGCACCCAAGACAACGCCCAGGCTGCCGCCGATCAAAGGTGTGCGGATTGCAACCAGTGCTGCCGGGGTTCGCTATGCCGGTCGCACTGATGTGACCTTGGCTGTTTTTGCGCCCGGTACCCATGTCGCCGGTGTGCTGACTCGCTCAAAATGCCCATCCGCACCTGTCGACTGGTGCCGTCAGAATCTGAATTTTGGGCGGGCGCGGGCGCTGGTTGTCAATTCTGGTAACGCCAATGCCTTTACCGGTGCTGCCGGTGCGGCAGCCGCCCGAAAGACGGCATTAAGCGCCGCCGAAATTGTCGGCTGTAAACCCGAAGAAGTGTTCCTTGCTTCGACCGGGGTAATCGGCGAAGTGCTGCCCGCAGATAAAATTGTTCAGGCCCTGCCCGGCATGAACAAGAACCTGAACTCGGATGCTTTTGCCGATGCGGCCAAAGCAATCATGACCACGGACACCTATGCCAAGGCGGCAACCGCGGTAGCGGAAATCGACGGGGTGAAAGTCACAATCAATGGTATCGCCAAAGGGTCGGGCATGATTGCACCTGATCTGGCGACAATGCTGTC
>CAISDR010000333.1 GCA_903884125.1 uncultured bacterium | reverse complement strand
GCCCGCAAGGGCAGAACCCGGAATCCAGGGACTTTTAGAACTTTTTTCTGGATTCCGGGTTCCGCTACGCGGCCCCGGAATGACAGGCTGACGTTCATGGCTAATCAAGTTTGGCATTGCGCGCGTCGGTGCGGCCTAAATAGCGATAGCGGTATGAGAATGCAGGAGAAGCGCCCACCCCAAACGGATCAATTTAGCGAGGGAAACGACTTTCAAGTCATAACAATTGGGTTAAAGTTGAAAAATTCAGAAAGTCGACCAGCGCATGGCGAAAGCATCGCTTTAATCGTGGCTTGACCGCAGCAACCTTAAGATTGTTTAACCTGCGCGTGTGAATAATTGTTAAGGTAAACTTCGGGTAGGCCGCCAGCGCGGCCGCTACCGGGTTCGATACAACACCATATTCATGAGTGACACCACCTCAGCCCGCAAACCCCGCGTCGCGATCCTCGAAGACGAAGCAGCGATGTGCGCCCTGTTACGGCGTATTCTCGACCTCGACTACGAGGTCGTGATGATGGCATCGGGCAGCGAACTGATGGAGGCCCTCAAACATGAACACATCGACCTCGCCCTTCTGGACATCCTTCTACCGGGCGAAAACGGCATCGAAATCGCAAAATCCATCCGCGCGCGTTCCAGGATTCCGATCGTCTTGCTGTCCGGACTGTCTGCGTCAGAAACCGTGGTTGCCGGATTGAATATCGGCGCCAATGACTACATTACAAAACCCTTTGACCCCGAAATTCTGAAAGCCCGGATTGCCAATGCATTGCGGATGGGCAACATCAAGCAAAAACAATCTCCCGAACCAAGGGTGATTCAGGTCAATGGCTGCACCATCGATCCGTGGAAACGCGCCATCGAAACCGCCGCCGGAAAGTCCATTCGCGTCACGGAAATGGAGGTGCAACTGTTCAGCATTCTCTGCAACAACTCGCCGAACATCGTGACCCGCGATGAATTATCAAAGTCCCTGATCGGTAAAAAATGGCAGCCCGAAGTTCGCGCGCTGGACGTGCATATCAGTCACCTGCGCACAAAACTCCAAAAGGTCGGATTCCCGAAACATCAGATCATCTGCCACCGCGGCGTCGGCTATTCAATGCAGCTAACCGCGCCAACGAAATAAATATCGACTCTTCCTGCCGAAAGCAGCACCTTGCCCAACCCCGCTCATAACATCTCGCCTACTTCGGTTGTCAAAGGCCTTCTCACTTTTTTGTTGGTGGCAACCGTCATTGGCGGCTACTTTTTTTTGCAGAAAGATGCGCGTCAGCAGGCCGTCGCGCGCGCGCAAGAGAACCTGCAATCGATCGCCTATGCCCTGTCGGTCCACGTCGACGGCACGCTGGAGCAGGCGGACCATATCGGCCGCGTTATGCGCAACAATTACGTTGCGGGCACGAACTACGCCGCCAACGCCAAGGCCGTCTACGCGGAACTCGACACCAAACTCTATCCGCAATTGGGCATTATCGACGCCAAGGGAATGTATGTTTTCGGCACCCTCCCGGATTTCAAACCGGTGGACCTGTCCGACCGCAAACATTTTCGCGTGCATGCCGACGGCAAGGGCGAGGATGTCCTCTTTGTCAGCGCGCCAGTACTCGGCCGCGCCTCGAAAAAACTGACCCTGCAGCTCACCCGGCCTATCAATTCCAAAGACGGCCAGTTTCTCGGCGTCACCGTCGTTTCGATCAACCCGGAGGAATTCACCAGTGTCTACCGCAAACTGCTGTTAAAGAACGGCATTATTGCGCTGAACGGCTTTGACGGCATCAACCGCATCCGCGTGGACCGCACTGGCTTCAATTTCGGCAATGACCTCAGCAAAACACCCTGGTTCAAATCCGCCACGGAAAAAGAGCAAGGGTTTGTCGATACGCTCAGCGTGATCGACGGGATCAATCGATTGACGGCCTTCCGGCGGGTCGGCGAACGCAATCTTTTTGTTACCGTGGGCATGCCCTACGCCGAAATTGAACCTAGCTATCTGGCCGGCTATCACGTTATCCTGCCATGGATCACGGCGTTCATCGTACTCGCTTTGTTGGCGCTGTATCGCATGTCGATGAATTCGCAACGTCTCAACTGGCGGCTGAAGGATGTCAATCAACAGCTGGTTCATAACATCGACCTGGCAAACGAGGCCACCGCGACGAAAAGCCACTTCCTTGCCAGTGTTTCACACGAACTGCGCACCCCGCTGCACGGCATTCTCGGACACGCAGAACTGCTGTCTTTTGAGGACCTGCCGGTCAATGCGAAGGAAAGCGTGGCGACCATTTTTCAAAGTGCCAACCACCTGCTCAGCATCACCAATCAATTGCTCGACACCGCAAAGACGGAAAGCGGCACGCAGCAACTGGACTTTTACGACGTCGAGATACGCACTGCAGTGATGGAGGTCATTGCTTTGCACAAAATTACGGCGCAACAAGCAGGCGGCACACTCACCTGCAGCATCGACGACGGCGTGCCCTCGCTTTTAAACACGGACGTCACCGCGCTCAAGCGCATTTTGCATAATCTGATCGATAACGGATTAAAGTTCAGCAAAGCCGGTCCCGTGCAGGTTGACGTCAGTCGAAACGGCGAATTTGTCCGCTTTGCGGTGACAGATTCCGGGATCGGTATTTCCGCCAAAAATCAGGAAAAGCTGTTTGTCAATTACGCCCAGGTGCACGAATTCGAAACGCGGGAAGTGACCGGCACCGGACTCGGTCTCGCACTGACCCGTTCCCTGGTAGAACTGCTGGGTGGAAACATTGGCGTTCAATCGTCAGTGGGCAAGGGCAGCACCTTCTGGTTCAACCTGCCGCTCGGCATACGCCCGGCCGCTCAGCAAGGAGTCGGTTCATGAATGCGCCATCCGTCCTCGTCGTCGATGACAACAACGACAACCGCAAGCTCGCGCTTAGGATGCTGCAAGTGATTGGTTCCGCCGTAGCCGACCAGGCGGCCAATGCGCAGGAATGCCTCGACGCCATCGCGGCACGCTCTTATGACTGCATTCTGATGGACATCAGCATGCCCGAGGTGAGCGGCGTCGATTTGTGCAAAGTAGTGCGCAATATGCCCGGCTTTGAGTCCGTGCGCATTGTCGCCTGCACGGCCCACGCCGGCGCGCATGATAAGGAACGGTTTCTTGAAGCGGGATTTAACGACGTTTTGACCAAACCGTTTCTGATTGCCGATCTGAAGCGCGCCATTTGGCCGGGCGCCTGAGTTGCCCGAACCCGGGCCTCGGCCGGGAGGGTGCGTAAGTCTGCGCACCTATCCAGTGAGCATCTAGCGCAGTATGGCGAGCAGTTTTCCCGGCTGATTGTGGTAAACGGCAGCGCGAGTGCTACGCATCCGCTACGGGCGTGAAAAGAAAAAGGGCTGCATCTCTGCAACCCTGTGAATTTCTGGTGCGCCTGAAGGGATTTGCCCCCCTACCCCTTGGTTCGTAGGGATACACCGGTTTCACAAGCAATTGAAACTTAACGTCATGAGCATCGCCGTCGGTCGCAATATTTTGTAACTGCGCCCTACCTTGCCGCACAAAGTCGAGCACAGATTTTTGCAAGTACGCTCGAGAACAACGCGGCGAGACTCAGGGATGCGGCGTGATTGCAATGATTGTAATCTCGCCCGTCTTGGGACCATAACACCAAAAAACGCGGAAGGCGCCGGGCGTGCGGTTCTGAACGTACGCCTCGAAGACTTTCGTCTCAGGGTCGTAGGGATTCTCGATCGAGTTGTATTCGTGTGTATTAAGGCCGGGGTGGCGAGGATTTGCCTGAAGAAGCTGAACGCACTTTACAACTTGCTTGAAGAGCCCTTCCTGCT
>CAISDR010000332.1 GCA_903884125.1 uncultured bacterium | reverse complement strand
TGGCATGCCAACTGGCACATCTTCATTATCGCTTGGTCCGGATCAGGTTCTTAGTTTGCAACGATTGCAACCGCCCGATATGTCGGGAGCTATCCTGGGAAGATATCGATGGAACTGGACGCCATTTCAGGCCACCCAATTGGCCCCCCAACTTCGGCAAAACCTAATTAAGAATAGTATATTTGATGCCGATGAGAATTGGGTCAAAGGTACTGGTTGGGCGATTGCCAACAGCGTGGCTGCTGGCACGCCAGGTTTGACATCGGCGCTTAGCCAGACGGTGAATCTGGTGGCGGGCCTTTACTATACTCTTCAATTCAACGCGACGGTTTCGCGGGGCAGCCTCAGTGTTGGTATAGACAATAATGCGCCCGTACTAAACGTATCGGCCACTGGTTTCCAGAAATGTGCATTTCTGGCAATTACCGCGCTGCCAACTTTATTCATTACCAAATCTAGCGACTTTTCCGGGTGGATCGATAATGTTTCATTGCATTACAGAGATGGGCTGGCACTGCAGCAACATTTTTCATGTGTTCATTTGGATGATGAGATCGCGCGACTTGCAGCAGGTTCTGGTGCAAGGCAGCTGGTTCGCAATATGTATCTTGATGATTCACAGTCAGTGCAGACTGAACTGCGCCGGCAATTACAGTGGTTATCGTGCACATCGGATTTTTTTGAGGTTAAGGCAAAGGGCACGGCATTGGGTGCGGATCTGGCGCAGTTGGTCGACCTGACGGATGCTCGATATAACCTGGATGCTGGCCGGCTGTGCCTTGTGGTGGCGATCGATGATGATGCCAGCACCAATACTACTACACTTACATTATGGGGCTGAGGATGGCGCTTGCAGGAAATGCCAACAATATCGTCCTGGCGACACAGAACTGGATTGATATGGATGGCACAATTGTTGGTGGGGCTGAATACCTGCCTGAATTGCCCCTGTCCAATATTGCCCAGGATCGACTTTCTTTGGTCGCAAGAACAGGGGGGGCGGATGCATTAAATCCATGGATACTTGCTGATATCGGCCAGGACATAAATCCCGTATCGCTAATCGCCTTTCCAAGGCACGGACTTTCTGACGCCGCAACCTGGCGTATCCGCGGGATGCAGGCCAAATTTATAACAACATCAATTGATCAACTTGTACCCACACTCGGTTCGATGCCAATTAATATAGTCGACCCGATAAATGTTGGTGCCGACTGGTTTTTGTTCATCAGAAATAACAGCGCGCCAGATCAGTTCTGGATGATCGGCCAGATTACGGGGAATGTGTCCCCGCAATGTATTCAGTTTAACTGTGTCACGATCGGCCCGGGCCTGGGAAGTCCGTCGGGCCCCTGGGATGTATTTATTCTAAGTCCCAATGATCGTAGCGGCTGTGTCAAATATGATAACACCGCGGTAATCGGTCAGGTTCGATCATCTTCTAACATACAGGTTTCCACTGGTTCACATCAGGTGACAACCTCGGGAAACAGTTTTCTTTTTCCGGGAAGTCCGATTTCAGTCTGGCAGGCATCGGACTCTTCGAATTGGATGGTCGGGCACGTTGACACCTATGACTGGACAACTGGAATTTTGAATTTCACGGCAACGGGCAGCAGCGGAACGGCTGCGCGCTTTGACGATGTAATTATCGAGCGGCTTGACGCGGACCGGCATGTTTGGCCCGAGGTGACTGCTCTGGGTCAGTCTTTCTGGGGCAACGATTATGGGTGGGGCGGGCGGCTATTACACGGTACGAATTATTCGCCACCGGCGATCCATTATCTTCCCCTGGAGTCTGGTTGTGTTGTGCCATTCTATGCTCGATTCTGGTTGATCGAAATGGCTGATCCCGCCAACAGCCGGGGATACCTTGATTTCGCCAAATTGATCCTATCCCCGGCGTTCCAGCCAAGTGTCAATATCTCCTTCAACTGGAAAATCGAATGGGTGGACCCAAGTCTGGTAAACCGAACGCGCGGCGGTCAGGTTTTCACTGATCCCCGACCCAGCTTTCGCCGTTTGAGCATGGTGTTTGAAAACCAGCAGACATTGGAAGCATTTTCGCATCTTTATGAACTAGACCGGATGTGCGGCCGGTCGAAACCTGTGCTGGCGATTGTGATGCCAACGGATACAGCAAATCTGCATCGGGTAACGATCTACGGCTCAATGCCGAATCTACCGGCGCTGCAAAATACCTATGTGGACCGATATTCCAAAAACGTTGTGATCGAGGAATGGATATGATGAATCCAACAATAATCAATGGCAATGTCTATCGTGACGAGAATTTTCAGGGCGCGGCCTATGCAGGGCCAACGGGTCTGCCAGCACTGTTACCAGATATGGTTGCCCATATTGCAGGTGCCTTCAAGGCATCATCTGCAGATAGTCTTTTGGTTCAGCCCGGGCTTGTAAATCTTACCGTCACGCCAAATCGTCCCTATTTGAACGGTTCGACGGCGCGTATTCAGCGGGTATCTGATCCAACCTGCTTTTTGCAGGGAGTGATAGTTGACTATGTGGCAGCCACTGGTGCCCTTGTTATGGACATTGGACAGATAGGGGCGGGCGGTCGCGGTCCTGGACCATTTTCGGATTGGCAGATGCTGGCGTTTGGACTGGCGGGTGTAGCCGGTGATCCAGGTCCTACATTTAATGGCGGTATCATAACAAATACATTGATCGCGCAGGGCGCAGCACTGAACGAAACAAGTGTCAGCCTGTCCAGCGCGCCAACCGTCAATATCGGCGCAGCAGCGGCCAACTATATTACGATCACTGGATCGATTGCGATTTCTTCTTTTGATATTGTACAGGCCGGAGTTCGCCGCACCCTTGTTTTCAATGCACCGCTTGATCTGATCCATGGTGCATCAAATATAATTTTACCTAACAATGTGAACGTCCGGGCGACCCCCGGTGATAGTTACACTTTCCAGAGTGAAGGCGGTGGTTGCTGGCGATGTGTCGGATGCAGCGTTGCCATGCCTGTTTTCAGGCAAACATCGAATATCAGGTCAGGTCCATCAATCAGCGCAGGTGTTTTGAATCTTGATCTGGCAACTGCAAGTGTCTTTGACATCGCGCTTGTGGCCAACATTACAAGCCTCAATTTCCTAAATCCACCATCCGTAAATGAGTCATCATTTTCACTGGTTTTTACCGCCGATGGTACCGCGCGTTCAGTTGCATGGCCCGCAAATGTCAAATGGGGTATTGCGGGAGCGCCTGCGATTTCAGCTTCAGTTGGCAAGCAAGACGTTTTTGCTTTTTCAACCCGCGATGGCGGTGCAACCTACCTTGGTTTCGGCGGCGGACAGGGGTTTTGAAATGCATAGCCTTGGTCAAAACATTTTACTGACCGGCAATAGGGCGCCGACGCAACTTTTGCCCGCAACGGCAGCTCCCAGCCTTGCAATATCGAATTCAAATCTTACTGTCAGCAGGGCAAATTTTGCTGGATGGGCATTCGTGCGAGCATCCAATCCCAGGTCGTCCGGCAAGTGGTATTTCGAAGTGCGGATTGATCAGATATTTGATGGTGTTTACGGCCTCGTGAACCCATCAATATTTCCAGATCACAAAAACTGGTATCTGGGCAGCTATCCAGGATCTTACGGTATTGAGGATATCAGCGGTCGCGCCTATCCTGGCCTTTATGGTGCGGGTTCCGGGATATTCGCAGCCGGTGACATTGTCCAGGTAGCCGTTGACCTTGATTCCGGCCGCATGTGGTTTGGACGAAATAACAATTGGGTTGGAAATCCGTCTGCGGGCTCTGGAATGACTTTTACCGGCGTCTTTGGGCCGATGGTTCCAGCGGTTGGGCTTTATTGCAATGCACCCTGCGCCGCGACCTGTCGATTTTCGTCTGGATTTTCCTATGCCGCGCCTGTGAGCTTTAGAAATTGGGGATAAGTCATGTTTGCACATGTTGATGATGTGGGCGTATCACTTTTTGATGCATTGCCCACGAATTGGAGAAACGTTTCCAACCTTGCGGTACTCACTACGGATCAATTGCAAAAGCTGAACTGGTTTCCGGTAGTTGAAGGCGACAAACCGGTATTTGATCCGTTGTCAGAGGTCCTTGTACCAAAATCAGTTGTTCAGGGTGACCATGTCCGGATTGATTACGCCAAACGCCCGGCGACACCTGATGAGATAAAATTTGCCAGGCAACAGGCGAATGCCGCCTCACTTGCAGAATTGGCAAGCCTTGATGTTTCGATTCCCCGCGGACTGGAGGATTTCTATCTGGCCTCAGGTTTCGATATTACGAAATTGCCTGCAGCATCACGGGACAAGTTGCAGCGGAAAGCAGTTCTGCGCGCAGGTCTGAAATGATGGATCAGGCATTATGGATTTCCTTGTCGGCGCTCGCATTATCGACACTAGCGGGCTTTTTAGCCTTTGCAGCCTGGTTTATTGGCAAGGTCGAGGACCTTCATGCGCGTATTGACCGTGTCAAAGACGGATATTTTCGTCGCGATGACCTTTCAACCCACCTTCACCCGATACGTGAGGCCATCATTGCCCTGCGGGCGGAAATGCGGTCGATCAGCGACTTGCTGAGTCGACCTGACTAGTTCGTTTCACCTTTACATAGGAGTTTTTCATGCCCCTGACAGAGCAGCTTTCCAACTGGCTGCTGATGGCAAGTCATGTCGTCAGCGCCGCCGCTGCAATTGCA
>CAISDR010000331.1 GCA_903884125.1 uncultured bacterium | reverse complement strand
TTCGATATTCACATAGTGTTCAAGAATTGTCGGTTGAACCCCATCTTTGGGTGTATCGGCCAGGCAATTAACTTTGCGTGCCTGTGCCATTGTGGCCAAAAATTGTGACCATTTGTCGAACAATGGTTTTTGCGGCGAGGTCAATTCCAGTTTTGCTTCCAGATAGGCACGTCGTGCGGCACCCTGGGCAAAATGATCGGCGCACATTTTTTTGTGCATTTCCGCCATGTCAGCCGCACCATGGTTCCAACCATGCGGATCAACTCCACCACCAGCTGGCGGAGTCTGTCCAAAAGAGATTGGGGAAAATGCCAGACCAATGGCCATGGTTGGCCCAAAAATCAGTTTCCAGTTCAGCCTCATTTTATCACCTGGTCATTTTATGTCGTTGAAAAAGTACGCTTTCCACTCCGCCTAATGATACTACGCCAAACGCCATTCGGGGCAAAAGCCGTCGCAAATTTCGTGAGATCGTTTCAAATCGCACGGTAATTCACTTTACCGGATCCCGGCAATTCGGGAAAAGTTTTTCTGCTACTCTTTATACGCTCAAACAAATCGCATCTTCACAATCTCTCCGAGTTTCTGGAATGGACTTCAAACGGCCTTTGTTATTCGAATTGACGGTAATGTCTTGTTCGGTTTAAGTAGTTAAGTCGCCTTTGGTCAGTTGGGAACGCATCTGGTTAGTACCATTTCGCGGATTTGGCTGCATTCAACTTCAAATTTGGTTCCTTTGAGCAAGTACGTAGCGTTTGCATTCTAAACGCTACAGGACGAATTTCAAAGGACGTGGGAAATGCCGTTTCGGGATCAATTGGTCAGTATTGCGGGCAATCTGGCAATCGATACGTGGCGCGCTGAATTTTCGTCCGCCATTGCAGAGCGCGCCTACAGGCGCATTTCGTTTTCAGATTCAATTCAAACGGTTCGATGGGCCCTTTGGATTGGAATAGTCATAATTTGGGTGCCGTCATATTCGGATTTTGTACTCACGGCAGGCGCATGGCCGTATGGCATAGCGCTAATAGCGCGCATCGGTTTATCCGCTTTTTTTGGCTATATACTTTTGATGGGCCGAAACATTGCCCGTCGAAAGCAGATTGAAAGGCTTCTGGTCCCTTTCGTTATTATTTCGACCAGCTTCATCATAATGATCTCAGCAACACGTCCCCCGAATTACTGGGTCATGATCATCCAGAATCTGGGTTTTACCTATGCGCTTTATCTTTTTACGCCACTGGACCTACGGCGGGTCGCGATTACGCTTGTGGTAGGCAATCTGGCCTATCTTGCCTCAACATTTTCTCGCGGCGGTTTTACATCGCCAGAAATGGCCACAATTAGTGTCACCTTCATTGTAGCCAACTTTTTCGGCTTTATAACTGCCCGAAGGCTGAACACTTTACGGCGCATTGAATTTGCCAAGCGGCTAGAAGATTCCAGAGCCCGCCGACGTTTAAGGGTTGAAATTCTCGAACGCATACGGATCGAGCAGAAATTGAAATTCGCTACCGAGCAGGCTCAGACCGCGCGGCAAGCGGCCGAGCAGGCGAATCAGGCAAAATCGCTGTTCTTGGCCGCGATGAGCCACGAAATTCGGACGCCGCTTACCGGCATACTGGGATTTACACATCTGCTTGCACATTCGAAATTGGATCAGGAACAGTTAATGCAATTGCAGCTCATTGAGCGGTGTGGTGTTAATCTGCAACGTCTGCTGGATGACATCCTGGACATTTCCCGGGTGGAATCCGGTCGAATTCAAATTGTTGCATCGCCTTTTGACCTTATTGAGTCAATTACGACGGTCCTGGCTTTGATCCAGGAACGGAGTGCCAGCCTAAACTCGCAGATTTCATTTTACACAAATATGTCAGGCCCACTCTGGCTAATGGGTGACAGTACAAGAATATGCCAGATCCTGGCTAATTTGCTGGATAATGCGTTGAAATTTTCTAGTGGAAAACCTGTCAATCTGGATCTGTTTGTCAGCCAGGCCAACCACGAGGCAGCGATCCAGATTGTTGTTTCCGATCAGGGACCCGGTATTCCGCAAGATCATCGGGCAACTATTTTTGAACCCTACGTTACGTCGCCAAATGCCGGGCCATCCGGCCGCGGGGCGGGATTGGGTCTTGCAATCTGTAAACGATTGATCGATGCGATGAGCGGCTTAATTCATTTTGAAGACAGAGAAGGTGGCGGCACCGCGTTCAAAGTTGAATTGATTATGCCGTTGGCTGTTTCGGAACATCTGCACACGGACCAAGATGATGAGCCCACAGGTACCCAGACCAGACGACGGCTTAACGTGCTGCTGGTAGATGATGACGAGGTGAATCGCATTTTGATTGAAACTTTTGTAAGCAAGCTGGGACATGACGTTTGCCCGGAAATTGACGGCCGAAGGGGGGTGGAAATGGCGCGGGGACGGGAATTTGACCTAATACTCATGGATATATGGATGCCGATCATGAGCGGCCTCGAAGCGATTGAAGCCATCCGTACAAACGGTGGCTTAACAGCTAGTCATGTTCCTATTATTGTGATGACTGCCAATATGATGGATGACAATGTAACTGCCTGCCAGAAAGCAGGCGCCGATGAAATCCTGGCCAAGCCGATTGATTTTGCGCTTTTGAAAAGCAAAATTAATGGCATTGCATCCCTGGCCATTTGAACGCCAGCGGCGCTTTATGGCGTTCAGTCTGAGGTATGCCCTTGGATCGAAATTCCGCATTTTAAATTTCGCGTGTTGGCAACAGGTATTGTTCCAGGAAATCAGATGAATTCGGGAAATAGACATCAGGCATTTAAAGCGCTAAAAATCCCGAGCTTTCCAATATTTGTAAGTACGTGCGCTCTGACCATGACGGCAGATAATATTGAGCATGTGATCAGCTATTGGGTTGCCTTTCAGAAATTCCACTCTCCAACTTTGGGGGGATTTGCTGTCATTTCGCACTGGCTGCCGTACCTTTTGCTTTCCGCAGGTGTGGGCGCCCTGAATGATCGCTTTGATTCCCGCCGTCTGATTCAGATCGGTGGGGCAATGTTCATGCTTACATCGCTTGGATGGGGATATTTCGCTTGCAATAAATACGCCTGTCGCAGAGATTGCCGCAGAATTGCCGCAGAATTGCCGCAGGGCATGCCGCTTTGGGACATGCTTGCAGCCGCAGTTGCCATGGAGCCGGATCTGATCCGGAAATCCGTCGAAGCATATATGGATGTTGCAATAGATCCAGGCATGTATCGGGGTACCGCGCGACTTTGGCCGAAAGAAACCCGCCCCCATTTGGGTGAAAGCAAAGTGCGCTATGTGACCGAGGTCGATAGCGCGCGCTTTCTCTATCTCTATGTCAGCGCCATGGCGATAAAATAAAACGGCCCTGAACCTATGGGTCTGGTTTTGGTCCTATTATTTCAACCTCCGCCAATTGGTGCCACGAAACTGGTCAAGAACAACCGCCAGAATAATCACGCTGCCCGTAGCAATGCGTTTTAGCGGTTCGCTTGCGCCTGATTGTGCAAGCCCGGCTTCCAGGACAGCGATTATAATTACGCCGATAAAACTATTGACCACCGAGCCACGCCCGCCTGAAAGGCTTGTGCCGCCAATTACAACTGCCGCAATAGCCTGCAATTCCATACCGATACCCGCATTTGGATCGGCTGCCTCCAGTCGGGCAATTTGCATAAGGCCTGCAAGACCGGACAAAACACCCATAAGTGCAAATACCTGCAACCTGACGCGGTCAGTATTGATACCAGCCAGTCGCATGGCTTCTTCGTTGGTGCCGACTCCGATCATTTTCCGTCCGAAGATACTTCGGTCAAGGATCAATTGACCAAAAAGAACAAGAACCAGTGATATCAGAAACGCCGCGGAAATTGCACCGACCAATGGCATCGATATCCAGGCCAGGCTATCGCCCAGGAATTTCGTCCGCGAGTCCGTTACGATATAGGCTCCGCCGCGGGCAACTTCTAGCATTCCGAGCGAGACAATGAATGACGGCAAGCGCCAAAAGACTGTAAGTCCGCCAGTTACAAGCCCGCAGGCAAGTCCGAGCCCCAGACCCAGGGCCACAGCCAGATAGCTACCCCACTGCCAATCTGTGACCGCGATTGCCATAAGCGCACTTGTAAGTGCCAGGACCGAACCAACAGACAGATCTATCGCGCCGATAATCAGAACAAAGGTCATACCAATTGCAATTGCGGCCAGCGCGGGCAGGTCATTCATGACAATTAAAGCAGTATCTAGCGTAAAAAAGTAATTGCTGGTCGCGGAAAAAATTCCAATAAGCA
>CAISDR010000330.1 GCA_903884125.1 uncultured bacterium | reverse complement strand
TCGTCATCGGCTGCCTCATGGCGCTGCAACAATTGCGCGGCCAGGGAAAGCACCTCGCGCCGAGGCAGAACACCTTCCAAAGAACCCATGAGTTCTTGGTAGATCGCGCGCACTTTCTGAGAACGGTTCATTTTGCTTTCCTTTTCTTGCGCTGGTTGCGATCAGTGAATGCTTGTGCCGGGTTGAATTGGCTGAAGATCAATAACGTCATCAGAACGAACGCTGCCGGCAGTCTCCCTGCGCAAAGCCATCTGATGGGAGACCGCCTCCAGAATGACGGGCAAGACCTTGTAGGGGTCCTTCCCAATCGAAAGCCCCATGTCGGTTGCGACTGCCGCCAACGCGTAAGTTAGGTCCACCGGGCTGGCGCCCTTTTCCAACAAGGCACCCACGAACTGGGAGAGCTGGCCGGCAATCTGGGGCATCGAAAACTCCGTCTCGATCGCCATGGGTCCTTCTTCCTTTCTCATCCGCCGATCACCGGCCGCGTCTTCCTTGAGCGGGATATGCGCCCGCCCCAAGACAATTTCAATAGTTATTTTATGTTTTGCGTAAATAATTTTACTGTCCAGGTGACGCCTACGGGCCGAATATCGATTAAAGTATTGATATTACAATGTTTATTAGAACTTACGACACTCCAGTAAGTTAGCAAAATGATATAAAGATATGTTGACCGGACACAAATCTTCTTGTACTTGGGGCTCATGAAGATACTCGCAGCATGGATTGGCACACAGGATTTGAATGCGGCCACGGGCCCGGAGGGCACCCAGGACGGCCCGATCGCGAACGCCTTGCGCGTAGGTGCGTTTGACTGCGCCCTTTTGTTGGCTAACCAGGATGAGCAGGCGGTCAAGGCGTATGTCAGGTGGCTGGGCAAACGCGTTTCAACGAAGGTCGACTGTCGCCAGGTCCAGCTTCCAGATCCCACGGACTTCCGGGCGATATATGAGATCGACTGCGCGGAAATCGACCGCGTAAACGCCGGAACAGACGAAATACCAGAATGGACATTTCATTTGAGCCCCGGAACGCCCGCTATGGCGAGCGTGTGGACCCTACTTAGCTGCACCAAATACCCTGCCACTCTGATCCAGTCTTCGATCGGGCACGGCGTTAAGACGATTATCTTCCCTTTCCAGGTTTCAGCGGAATACACGCCAGCATCACTAAAACCCGCTGACGAACGCCTCATCCAGCTAAGTGCCGGGCTTAAACCTGAAACTTACCGCGACTTCCAGTTTCGCAGTACATCGATGACGAGACTGCTTCGAAAGGCGCAAAAGGCGATGCCGCGCTCTTTTCCGGTCTTGATTGAAGGCGAGCAAGGCACAGAAAAAGAATTGCTTGCGCGCGCAATCCATTCAAACGGGCCTCGGAGCGACCAGCCATTCGTTGTGTTCGATTGCGCTGCTCATGATCCAAATTTATTGCACCAGTGGCTGTTCGCCGAACCCGCGGAAGGGTATGGCCATCCTGGTGAAGCTCCGGCCTGGGAGCGTGCTGATCAAGGAACGCTGTTCATTGACAATATCGAGCTATTGTCAAAGCGGTCACAAGCCTTTTTGCAGCGACTGCTTGATCAAGACCAGCGCGGAGATCCTAACATTGGTTGGCTGTCAAAGATCGATGTCAGGCTGATTGCGGCCTCAACGGCACCGCTGCTTGCAGCGGTAAGCTCAGGTCAATTTCTGGAATCGTGCTTCTTTAAGCTAGCAACGCTTGTCTTGAAGCTCCCTGCCCTGCGCGATCGTCAAGGCGATCTCAGCCATCTAATTGATCGCCTGTTGCACAAAGTGAATGAACAGAGCACGACTGAGCCTGATTTTGTTTCCAAGAAGTTGTCGCCAGGCGCAAAAAACGTATTTCTACAACATTCCTGGCCAGGCAATCTTCGCGAACTCGAAAGTACAATTCGGAGGGCTGCGATCGTCGCCGACACTGCGACAATTACAGAGGCTGATGCTCTCGAGGCATTGCTACCTATGACTACTTATACTTCTGTGGCCGGCGACATCACCAACAGACCGATCGAGAGCGGTGTCGATTTACAGGAGGTTTTGGCCCAGGTTACGCGTAATTATCTAATTCGCGCTCTGGAAATCGCGGAAGGCAATAAATCAGAGGCCGCTCGTCTATTGGGCCTGTCAAGCTATCAAACACTTTCAAATTGGATGAAGAAGTATGAGATCGAATAGCCAACCAGTCCTTCCCCTGGATAAGAAAAATTGAAGTGATGGAGTCCTGACTTGAACGGCCAGAACAAAGAAACCGACGCTCGCATCCTGATCGATGATCAGTTGCGCGCTGCCGGCTGGAACCCGGCCGACAAGTCGCAGGTGCTCACTGAAGTTAAGGTTTCCGGTGAGCAGCTCGATGCGGGTGCACAGAAAAATGTGCCAGATGTATCGGAGAGCGATGATCGCCTGGCTGGCCGAGCGGACTACGTGCTGCTGGACCAACGTGGTCGCCCGCTAGCTATCATCGAAGCCAAGAAGCAAGCCATACAACCATATACCGCCAAGCAGCAGGCGCTGCCCTATGCCAAGCAAATTGGCGCGCCATTTATTTTCTTGACCAATGGCGAGTTGATTTATTTCTGGGACTACCAGAACGACGACGCACGCATCATCAACTCCTTCTTCTCCCGGCGCGACCTTGAGCGCCTGGTTCACATGCGGGCCGAGCGCAAGCCG
>CAISDR010000329.1 GCA_903884125.1 uncultured bacterium | reverse complement strand
TTCTTTATGATTATTCCTTCAGGCCCGAGCATGTGGCGCGAAGCGAGGTTGTAGCATGGGCAGCGGCGCAGGATGCCGTGTGCGCCGATGAAAAATTATTGCCCCCTGATCCTTATGAAACGCGCGACGACTGGTGCAGCGCGCGCCTTGCGTATTCAAGCGGGCGTCTGGACCGCGAAGTGCCCGACCATGCGCGCACGATTCTGATCAACCATTTTCCATGGCGGCGCGACCTTATTCATATTCCTGCAATTCCCCGTTTCAGCCCATGGTGCGGCACGACTGCAACCCATGACTGGCACCTTCGCTATCGCGCTGTTGTCTGTCTGAGCGGGCACCTGCACACGCGGCGCACGGACTGGCGCGATGGCACGCGGTTTGAAGAAGTATCGCTGGGGTATCCGCGGCAATGGAAACAGGCTTATGGGGCCAATTTCTACCTGCGCCAGATCTGGCCGGAAAAAGTCGCATCAGCGCAGGTCAAAATTCCGCAGATTTATTTTCCGGGGCAGACCTGATTGCGGAACGGCCAGCGCAAGCTGATGATGCGGGGTTGGGCACGTTTCGTATAATTGAAACTGAACGGGCCAGCCGGGTTCTGGACTTTCCATTGCAAGGCGTAAGGGATCAAACAGCACTGTAAATGACGACAGTGACTTTGAAAGACCTTTGCCAATGGCTTTCAGGAAAGCCTCCTTCAGAGTCCAAAGGCGCAGAAAGCCAGCCCCCTGTTCCTCTTCAGGCAGCGATCTCAGCCATTCGGTCTCGATTGCGGAAAAGCGATGGTCCGCCACATTGATATTGACGCGACGATCCAGATTTTCGGCATCAATGCCCAATGCAATATTCTGTGCAACCGCAACCGCAACCAGACCGCCGGTGTGGGTCAGGTTGAAAGTAAGGCCGGATGCTGCATTGGTCAGATAGGGCTTACCATGTGCGCCTGTTGCGAAATGCCAGGCGCGCGGATCAATCGGTGCATGATCTGAAAGCACTCGGCGCAGCAGATAGTGTGCGGTGATATATAAAACCTGATCCTTGGTATTGGCAAAACGTGCGGCACGCGCAATTTCATCCGGACTAAGTGACTTTGCGCAAAAATCCAGTTGTGCCGGATCGAATTGCGCCAGGTCCCAGAATACCAGATCAATATCCGTGGACATTTCAGGTCATGGCCGCATGAACATGAAATCTTCATCCGGATCCAGATGACCCGCCGCATTGATGATTTCAGCCTTGATATGATCGGGACTACGACCGATATCCCGCCAGATCCGAAGCGCGGATTCAAACATCGCCCGCCCCAATGCATCACGCGACTGTCCGGATGCGTCACACTGGGCAAGTGCATCGGCTGTCAATTTTCGAATGATATCACCCGGTGTCTGAGTGGGAGCGGTCATTTGATTTGAACCCCTTGTTACATGCTGGAACCCAGATAGCGAGTTTCAAGATGCTGGCGGAAGACGGTCACGCCCAGGCCCGACCCGGTCGCGCGCTTTAGCATCTCATCCATGGGCAACAAACGCCCAAGCTGATGGACATTGATCCGCAGCCAGCCCAGCAGACTGGAAAAATCGCCCCGCCCCAGATCATCCATCATTTGCGGCACCTGTGTACGTGCAGCGGCAAATAACTGGGCGGCGGCCAATGCGCCCATCGTATAGGTTGGAAAATATCCAAACGTAGCACTGGGCCAGTGAATATCCTGTAGGCAACCATCTTTGTCGTCGACCGGCGAGATGCCGACCAGTTGACGCATACCTTCTGACCATGCGCCCGGAAGATCCCTGATTGTCAGATCCCCTGCAAACATTGCCCGCTCCAGCCTGAATCGCAGGATCACGTGTAGGGGATAGCTTACCTCGTCCGCATTGACCCGGATCAAACTGCGTTTCACCACCCGATAAAGCGTTCTGACATTATCCGGCTGAAAAGCCGGGTCATCACCAAAGCTCGTGCGCAGCAACTGGGATATCACACCCAGAATCTGATCCGAACGACCGGCCTGCATTTCCATGATCAGCGACTGGCTTTCATGCATCGCCATTGACCGCGCACGTCCAACCGGCTGATGCCGCCAGACTTTGGGCAGGCCCAGTTCGTAGAGCGAGTGACCGGTTTCATGGATCGTGGCCATAATGCCGGGCATCAGATTGTCCACATCAAAACGTGTGGTCATGCGGATATCATCAGGCACACCGCCGGAAAACGGATGATGGCTTTCATCCAGCCGCCCGCGGCTGAGATCAAATCCCATCATGTCCAGCACATGCAGCTGCAGCGCCTTTTGCCGGTCAATCGGAAACGGGCCTTTGGGCAGGATCGGTTGAGGACGCGCCGCCTGACGTTCGATCACCTGACCCAGCAGATCAGGCAGGAAACCTGTCAGTTCATCAAACAATGCACCGATTTTTGCAGCACTGCCACCGGGTTCATAATCATTGATCAGGGCATCATAGGGGCTGAGGTTAAAGGCTTCGGCCTTGGCTGCCGCTTCTTCCTTTACCAGTGCCAGCACATTTTCCAGATAAGGACGCATGGCGGCAAAATCATTGGCGGCACGATGGGTTCGCCAAGCCATTTCACTTTCCATGGAAGCCTGACTTAACCGTTCGACCAGATCGGCGGGCAAAGCCCTGGCGGACTGATAATCGCGGCGCGCTTCAAACAAGTTGGCCCGCTGCCAGTCATCCAGATGATCTTTTTCATCCTGAGCTGCTTCCAGCAGTTCTGCCGTTTCGGACGCCGTCAGGATTTCATGGCTGATCAGGCTCAATTCGGAAAGCGCATCCGCGCGAGCCTGTGCCCCACCCGATGGCATCATGGTGGCGTGATCCCATTGCAGCATGGCCCTGGCATGAGACAATTGGGACAGGCGGCGGAAACGCGATTCAAGCCGCCCATAGGCGGAATTGACTGACTGACCAGTCGTCATACCGAACTCCCGGAAATAATTAGTTTTGCTGCCCCAGACTTTGCGCCCTGGCGCGGTGGAACAGAAGATAGATCACCACCAGCACGATGCTAAGGGCAAACCATGTGAACGCATATTGCAGGTGATCATTCACAAAAGTAATGCGTGTCTGGCCGCCTATGGGCAGCCCACCGGGATTTGGTGTGTCATCGGCTTCGAGAAAGACCGGCGCATAGGGGCTGATGCCCGCCTTTTTTGCCATGGCGTTCAAATCGCCCCAGAACCAGAAATTGGCATCCACCGCATTATCCGGCACAAAGGCACCTTGCCCCCAGCCGGGTCGCGCCAGACCACGGATGGTCACCGGTCCTTCCACCTGTCCTTCGGGGCGCAAAGCCGGATCGCGCATCGTATCCGGCACCCAGCCGCGATTAACCAGGATGTAGCGACCTGAATCTTCAATCAGCGGCGTGATGATCTGATAACCCAACTGACCGTGGGATGTATGCGCCAGCAGATGCATTTCCCTGTCATGCAGGAAATGACCATGGGTTTCGAGCCTGCGGAATTTTAGTGCGTCGGGATCAGGAATATCGGTCGGCACCGGGATCGCAGGTTCCGCCATGCGCAGCTGAACCTGAGCGATCAGGTCCAGCTTGCGATGCAGACGATCCAGTTGCCACACACCCAGCCCGATAAGCGTGATGAATGCCGGGATCGTAAAAAACGTCGGCCAGAAAAGCGGCCTTATGCCGAAGATGGTAAACCCGTTCACCGACCCAGCACGTAAATGCACAGGAACAGGAACAGCCATACCACGTCAACGAAATGCCAGTACCAAGCAGCGGCTTCAAAGCCGAAATGCTTGGTCGGTGTGAAATCGCCGGACATGGCACGGCCAAGGCAGACGATAAGGAAGATCGTGCCGACGATCACGTGAAACCCGTGAAAACCGGTCGCCATGAAGAAAGTGGCCCCGTAAATATTGCCAGCAAAGGCAAATCCGGCATGGCTGTATTCCATCGCCTGAAGACCCGTGAAGCTCAGGCCCAAAAGGACGGTCAGCACCAGTCCCTGAACCAGTCCCTTGCGGTCGCCGGTCTGCAAAGCATGATGCGCCCAAGTGACCGTGGTGCCTGATGTCAAAAGGATCAGTGTGTTCAGCAGGGGCAGATGCCAGGGATCAAAGGTTTCGATGCCCTGCGGCGGCCAAACCCCGCCAGACTGTACGGACGGATCGAAGAAGTTATGGAAATAGGCCCAGAACCAAGCCACGAAGAACATCACTTCCGATGCAATGAACAAAACCATGCCGTAGCGCAGACCCAGCTGGACCACCGGTGTGTGATCCTGTGCATGGCTTTCCGCGATCACATCCCGCCACCATGCCACCATCGTATAGAGCACAATGGTCAGCCCCAGAACGGCAACCCACGGCCCCTTGTCGTAAAACGACATCACTGTGCCAATGGCCATGGTGAACGCGCCCAGCGCGCCTACGGCTGGCCAAGGGCTTGGATTGACCAGATGATAGTCGTGGTGCGGTTTGGCGTGATTGCCGGCCATATGATCTCACCCCTTGAAAAATGGTCCGGGCCAATTGGATGGGCCCCGACCAGACGTCACTTTTCGTCCCTGTACCTTCCGATAACCGACCTTGCCCCCCAAGAGCAAGCCCCGTTAATTCTTTTGCCTGCGACTTAGCGCGCCACTGGCCCTTTTTGCGCCCCGCTGGCCCCGATTGCCGGTGCCAGGGCTGCGACCGCCGCCTCAGCCTTGCCGGCATTTGTTGACTCATAAAATGTATAGGACAGGGTTGCTGTCGTTACCGCACGGGCAGCCGTATCATCCAACATGGCCGGGTCCACATAGAATATCACCGGCATGTGCACTTCCTGGCCCGGCTCGAGAACCTGCTCGGTAAAACAAAAGCACTGGATCTTGTTGAAATGCGGCCCCAGTGCATAGGGCGTGACATTATAGGTGGCCGATCCGACGATCCGACGGCCGGAGTTATTCCGGGCGCGATAGGTGATCTGGGCCACTTCACCAAGTTTCACGGTGATGGATGGCTGATCAGGCTCGAACTGCCAGGGCAATTTGGGATCAACATTGGCGTCGAACATGATGCGAATCGTGCGATCAACGACCCTGGTCGTCGAGCTTACGGCGCGGGTTGTGCCCGCATAGCCTGTGGTCTTGCAGAACAGATCATAAAGCGGCACAGCCACATATGACATGCCAACCATACCGGCAACGGTCAGCGAACAGATCAGGGCGGTGCGCCGAACGGCCTTTTGGGTTCGTGCAATAACTGCCGGGTCCTGGCGGGGTGGCATGGCTGATTGCCTAAAACCGGCCCTGGACGACATTGCCGCCCAGCTTGACCAGCGTGATCACAAAAAACAGGATGGCGAAGGCACCAAGCGTCAGGGCCAGCGCGCGGTTGCGGCTTTTAAGGCGGCGCATCTGCTCGGCAGGTGTCATAGGTTTTTCACCGGGGGCAGTTCCGGTCATGCGCCGATCCAGTGATCAATCGGCAGGGCTGCAAACAGCGCGAACAGATAAAAAATGGAATAGACGAAAACCCTTATCGCCTTGCCCTTGGCCTGTTCACCATCACCAACACGCCAGAGATCCACCGCAACAAACAGAAATCCAAACCCGAGTATTAAAGCAGCCAGACCATAGATCATGCCCGAAAAACCCAGATAGACCGGCAGGGCGGATGAGGCCACCATCAGCACGGAATAAAGCAAAATCTGTACGCGGGTGGACCCGGCGCCAGCAACCACCGGCAGCATGGGCACACCGACGCGGCGATAGTCTTCAGTTTTATTCAGCGCCAGTGCCCAGAAATGCGGGGGCGTCCACATAAAGATGATCAGAAACAGGACCCATGGTTCAACCGACAGGCCGTTGGATACCGCAGCCCAGCCAATGACCGGCGGAAGCGCACCGGCAGCCCCACCGATCACGATGTTCTGCGACGTCCAGCGTTTGAGCCACATGGTGTAGACCACCGCATAAAAAACAATGGTAAAGGCCAAAAGGCCCGCCGCCAGCCAGTTGATGGCCAGCGCCATTACAGTCACCGAGCCAACGGATAACACCACACCTAAGGCCAGAGCCTCGTCACCGCTGACATGGCCAGACGGAATCGGCCGTTGCGCCGTGCGGGTCATGCGCGCATCGATATCTGCATCAAACCACATGTTCAAAGCGCCCGAAGCCCCAGCCCCAACCGCAATGCACAGAAGTGCGACGAAGGCCAGAAACGGATGCAATGTGCCCGGCGCCATGGCCATGCCCACATAGCCGGTAAAAACCACCAGCGACATGACACGCGGCTTCAGCAATGACAGGTAATCGCCACCACTTGCCAGACTGTTTCCATACAGATCAGACGCACGCACAACCGATCCGTTTTCCGGGATCGGTTGTGCGCCACCATGAACAAGGCTGATTTCACTCACGCGGGACCTACTTTTTGTTCAGCCGACCACGAAAGCGTTGCGATCAATGATGATCGCTGTCGCCAATGTGCGGCAGATCGTTGAACTGATGGAAAGGTGGCGGCGACGGCAGCGTCCATTCCAGCGTAGTCGCACCAACACCCCATGGATTGTCTGCGCATTTGCGTCCACGAATAAACGCTTCGGCAATCACATAAAGGAAGATCAGTGCGCCAAAGCCACCGATATATGCCCCATAGGATGCCACCTGATTCCAGCCATGGAATGCTTCGGGATAGTCCACATAGCGGCGCGGCATGCCTGCCAGCCCCAGGAAGTGCATCGGGAAGAAGGTCAGATTCACACCCACAAACGTGACCCAGAAATGCACCTGGCCCAGAGTTTCGTTGTATTGAACACCCGACATCTTGCCAAACCAGTAATAGAAGCCCGCAAACAGCGCGAACACCGCACCGAGCGAGAGCACATAGTGGAAATGGGCAACCACATAATAGGTGTCATGCAGCGCGATATCGACACTGGCATTGGCCAGCACGACACCGGTCACACCACCGACCGTGAACAGGAAGATAAAACCAACTGCCCAGAGCATGGGTGTTTTGAATTCAATCGACCCGCCCCACATGGTGGCAATCCACGAGAAAATCTTGATGCCGGTCGGCACCGCGATCACCATTGTCGCAAAGACAAAGTAAGCGCGCGTATCAACGCTCATACCCACCGTGTACATGTGATGGGCCCACACAACAAAGCCCACAAAGCCGATCGCCACCATCGCATAGGCCATACCCAGATAGCCGAAAATCGGACGGCGCGAAAAGGTTGAGACGATCTGGCTGATCATGCCAAAGCCCGGCAGGATCAGGATGTAGACTTCCGGATGACCGAAGAACCAGAACAGATGCTGGAACAGCAACGGATCACCGCCACCTGCCGGATCAAAGAACGTGGTCCCGAAATGACGGTCGGTCAAAAGCATAGTGATCGCACCGGCCAGAACCGGCAGTGATAACAGCAGCAGGAACGCCGTGACCAGCACCGACCACACAAACAGCGGCGTTTTATGCATCGTCATGCCGGGCGCACGCATGTTCAGGATCGTGGTGATGAAATTGATCGCCCCCAGGATCGACGACGCACCCGCAATATGCAGCGCAAAAATCGCCAGATCCATGGCAGGACCTGGATGGCCCGTGATGCTGGTCAGCGGCGGATAGATCGTCCAGCCTGCACCAACACCCAGACCGCCCGGCGGACCTTCAACAAAGAGTGAAAGGAACAAGAGGCCAAACGACGGCGGCAACAGCCAGAAGGAAATGTTGTTCATGCGCGGGAACGCCATATCCGGCGCACCGATCATCAAGGGCACAAACCAGTTGCCGAAACCGCCGATCATGGCTGGCATGATCATGAAAAACACCATGATCAGACCATGCGCCGTCACCAGCGAATTAAAGAGCTGATTGTTGTGCGCCAGAATGCCGGTACCCGGATTTTCCAGGGCCATGCGCATCACAATCGACATGGCACCACCGATCAGACCAGCGGTGATACCGAAAATCAGATACATCGTGCCGATGTCTTTGTGATTGGTCGAATAGACCCAGCGTTTCCAACCCGTGGGCGTGCCGTGGTCATGGTCGTGACCATGATCAAGGTCGTTATGGGAATGGTCGTGGGCGTGAGAAATTCCAGTGGCCATCGTGCGATCCTCGATAATACTTCGCGCCTTAGCGGGTGGTGTCTGTAGTCAAAGCCGCGAGATGGGTCGACGACTTGGTATCATTGGCACCAAACTGTTTCTTGGCACCTTGTGACCATGCGTCGAATTCTTCAGCGGACAGGACCTTGATTTCGATGGGCATATAGGCGTGATCGAAACCACAAATCTTGGCGCATTGACCAAAATAGGTTCCCGGAGCCGTAGCCTTGAACCATACTTCGTTCAGACGGCCCGGCGTTGCATTCACATTGACCCCGAAAGAGGGAATATAAAATGCGTGAATGACATCGGTGGCCGTGGTCACAATACGAACCACCTTACCGACCGGCACCACCAGCGGATTGTCCGTGGACAGCAGCTTCACCTGACCTTCTTTCAGGTCTTCGGCCTTGACCATGTAGCTGTCAAAAGCAAAGCCGCCATTATCAGGATATTCATAGCTCCAGTACCATTGATGACCGGTCACCTTGACCGTCAGATCAACGGGGGGAATTTCGGCTTCGAAATATAAAAGCTTGAATGACGGGATTGCGATCACCACCAGAATCAGGATCGGAATCACGGTCCACGCCACTTCCAGAAGTGCGTTATGGGTGACCTTGGAGGGGACCGGATTGGCGCGGGCGTTGAAGCGCACCATCACATAGATCAGCAGTGCCAGCACAAACAGCGTGATCGCGGTAATAATCCACAACAGCAGATTATGCAGGGAGTTGATCTGTTCAGCGACCGGGGACGCTGCGGGCTGCATGCCCATCTGCCAGGGCGTTGGCTGGGCGGCCAGCGCCTGCCCGGCCAGACCGAAGCCCAGAGTCACCACCAGCGCCACAACAAATGCGCTCAACCACGTCTGGCTGCGGCCCGTATTCATCATCCATACCTTTTTTTGCGCGATCATCGGCCCAACGTCCCCCACTCCCGCTTTGTCCGGTTCAGTTGAACCGACATTTTCATACTTCGGTTCACGCATGCCATCTCGATTCCCAAAAGCGCCCAGATGGTTCTCCAGACATGATTTAGCCCGCCTGCGTCGCTACGACGAGCGGCCATGAACCTTTGCGACACTATGCCGCTAGACACCTAACCTCAAGTAACTTCTTGAATTACAAGGCAAATGAACTTTATGCAACGATTTTCCTGTCCAGCCACTTGCCAGCCCGCTTGAAGAACAGGGTCTGAACGATAGGTCCCGACCATGTGGCGCTGGCCTGCCAAACCCTATAAAGGTTTTGACAGAGGGGTCGGGCACCGCCCATCCCCATGCAACCGAAGCCCAGTACTAACTTAGACTTACGCCAGGAAAACGACCCCGATGGCCGATCTCGACACATTATTCTACGCCCGCACCGGTATGGACCCGACACGGGTCGAGGCTCAGGTCGCTGATGCCCTGGCCGGTGCTGACGATGGCGAACTGTTTTTGGAATATGGGCTTTCTGAAAGTTTCGTCTTTGACGACGGCCGCCTGAAAGCGGCGACCTATGACGCGACCCAGGGGTTCGGCCTGCGGGCGGTCGCAGGCGAGGCAACGGGTTATGCCCATGCGTCCGAACTGAGCGAAGCAGCCATTAGCCGCGCCAGTGCCGCCGTTCAGGCGGTAAAAGCCGGACATTCCGGGTCCGTGGCGTTGGCACCCAAGGGGACCAATTCACAGCTATATACTCAGGACAATCCAATCTTGGGTGCGGAATTTTCAAATAAAATCAAATTATTAGAGGAAATCGACGCATTCGCCCGCGCCCGCGATCCGCGCGTGAAACAGGTTTCCTGCTCACTGACCGGGTCATGGACCGCAGTTGAGATTTTACGGGCCGATGGCAGGCGCGTGCGCGATATCCGCCCGCTGGTCCGTCTGGGCGTTCAGATTATGGCATCCGACGGCACACGCCAGGAGATCGGCAGTCATTCCGGTGGCGGGCGCGTGGGCTATGACAGCTATATGCTGGCTGAAACCTGGCAGACCTATGTGGATGAAGCCCTGCGTCAGGCGCTGGTCAATCTGGAATCGGTTGCCGCCCCGGCTGGCGAGATGACGGTGATTTTGGGACCGGGCTGGCCTGCGGTAATGCTGCACGAAGCGGTCGGCCATGGGCTGGAAGGTGATTTCAACCGCAAAAAGACTTCCGCCTTTGCAGGCCTTATGGGTCAGCGGGTGGCATCGCCCGGGGTGACTGTTATTGACGATGGCACCATCGCTGACCGGCGCGGTAGTTTGAGCGTGGATGATGAAGGCACGCCCACTGAACGCACGGTGCTGATCGAAGACGGGATTCTGAAGGGATATATGCAGGACCGCCTGAACGCGCGATTGATGGGCGTGGCACCGACCGGCAACGGACGCAGGCAGAGCCATAGTCATCAGCCCATGCCGCGCATGACAAATACAATCATGCTTGGCGGAAATCATGTGCCGGAAGAAATTATCGCCTCGGTCAAGAACGGTTTGTATGCGACCAATTTCGGCGGCGGTCAGGTTGACATCACGTCGGGCAAATTCGTCTTTTCCTGCACCGAAGCCTATCTGATTGAAAACGGCAAGGTGACACGGCCAGTCAAGGGTGCAACCCTGATCGGCAATGGTCCGGAAGCCATGAACCGCATTTCCATGATCGGCAACGACATGAGCCTTGATTCAGGCGTGGGTGTGTGCGGCAAAGGCGGACAAAGCGTGCCGGTGGGTGTGGGCCAGCCGACCTTGCGGATGGATGCGGTAACAGTCGGCGGCACAGCTGGCTAGCGCTATTTCAGCAAATACGCGCCAGCGCAGGTTTCGAAAGTCTGCGAAATCGCCCTGTCAGGTAAAATCAGGTCACGTCTGATTTTTCTATGTAGCTATTGTTTCATCAACAAATTGTAGCAGTTTTGGTATCTGCTTTGCCCATGACAGATCGCGCAGGAATTTTGCGGCCTGCAGACCTAACCTCTTTGAAAGCACTCGCTCGACATAGGCGCGTTCCAGCAATTCCAAAATCTCATCAACACTGCTTTCACCCCAGCCGAGTTCGTCTTCTTCTGCGGATGCTGCCTGTGACTGCAAAATATAACAATTATCATCCGTGATAATATCCAGATGACCGGTATTTGCAGACAATATGACTGGCACACCGCTGGCCATCGCCTCCATCGCAACAAGATTTGTGCCGCCTTCGGCCCGATTTGGAAAAACAGCGACATCAACTTCAGAAAATACCTCGCTCATTGCAGTGTTGTGTAAAAAGCCTATGTTGAAATACTGATTTTCCGGGACCCCGTTCGCCAGAATCCATTTATCGATATCCAATTCCCCGTTCGCCGCAAGACCCAATGGGTTCAATGACATGTTGCGATTAATATCCAATGCGGATTGTGGCCATAGATTATTCCAGCAGGTCACCAGCAATGCATCCGGATGGCGCCGGGCAAATCTTGAAAATGCCAGAAGCACAAGATCCTGACCTTTGCGACGTTCCAGTTTCCCGCCGCTGAAGACAACAAACCGGTCACCAAACCGACCTTGCCGGTCATTTGGGAAAAAGACGTCCGTATCAACGCCTTGAAGTACCAATTTGACCTGATCAAATCCAGCAGTCATCAAAAGATTGGCATTCCAGGTCGATCCGGCAACGATCCCTCTGAAACGTCGATTTGCAGACGCTGCATATCGTGAAAGACGTGCAGTCGATTCAAAAAACGTAACCCCAATCGATGGTGTTCCAATCAACTCCTTTCCATACAACTCTTCCCTGACTGTCTCAAATGATGCACTAAGCGTATGTAAAATGGGCCTTGGGACACGCACGCTTTTGGTATCCACTTTTTGGACCAATGCCCGGAAATCACGCCCAGCCTGCCAAATCGGTGCCAGCAGCTTTTCCTCTGACTGCGAAAGTGAGATCATTTTGTCATATGTGGGTGCAATCGAAATTGCATAGTGGGATGTTCCGCGCACGGCGCAAAGAGCAAGATTTTTGCCGTAAACACCCCAACCGTAGAGTGTTGAAATACCCCAGTCGAACAGAACTTCTTTTCTCATAACAAGTCGTTTTAAGCGTTACAACCGCTGAGTCGTCAAATCAGAAGTGGCGCAAAGATTGCCATCCAAACGCATCGGTGCCAACCCTTTTTATACGGTTTGCATGTGACCAATTTCAGTGACGGTCAGGTCGATATCGTATTGATGAAAACGCATTTTCCCAGACGAAAACTGTCAGATTGAAAATGGCAAACTG
>CAISDR010000328.1 GCA_903884125.1 uncultured bacterium | reverse complement strand
GGCGATACTTCACCGCGGGGCTGCGCTTCAGCATGTGAGGCCTAGGGGGTTGAGCAAGAAAGAATCTGGCGGTGCCGCCCGTTCCCGGCCCGCCAGATTCGCTCTTGATCCGAGGTTTCTGATGCTGATCGGAATATTTCGCGGAAAGCATGGCTTTCCTTGGCATCGGTGAAAATGTGACCGCAGGTATACGCATGACGTCTGCCGCCGGAACGCAGGGAACCAGGGATCAGGCTCACCCACTTTACCGCTATTATGTGCTGGCGGTCCTGCTGAGCGTATACATTTTCAATTTCCTCGACCGCACGATCATGTCCATCGTTGGCCAGCCCATGAAGGTGGAGCTGAAACTGACCGACTGGCAACTCGGGCTTCTCAATGGCATAGCCTTTGCGGTCTTTTACGTCATCATGGGCATTCCGGTTGCACGGTTGGCCGAACGTAGGAGCCGTGTCCGCATTATCCAGCTGTTGATCGTCGTGTGGTCAGGTATGACCGCCCTTTGCGGTTATTGCCAAAATTTCGGCCAACTGATGCTCGCGCGCGTTGGTGTTGGCGTGGGTGAGGGCGGCTGCTCGCCGGCATCGCTGTCCATGATCGCGGACTATTTTCCGCCTCGGCAGCGCAACGTCGCCATGTCCATCTACGCCATGGGTATTCCAATCGGCACGCTGCTAGGCGCGTTGTTGGGGGGGTGGATAGGACAGCATTATGGCTGGCGCAACGCCTTCAAGATCGTGGGCTTGCCGGGCCTGTTGTTTGCGCTCCTGATGTTCACGATCAAGGAACCCCCGCGCGGCCGTTTTGACCCGGTGGCAGTTGGCTCTATGCCCAGCCTGGGTGCCACAATGCGTCGCCTGTCGCGGCCAAGCTTTGTTCATGTGGCACTGGGAGCCTCGCTAGCAACCTTTGGAAATTATGGCGTTTCCACATTTGCAGTGCCGTTCCTGCTTCGCGGCTATGACATAAATCTGGGGCAGGCAGCACTCTGGTATGGGCTGATCACCGGCCCCACCGCGATCCTAGGTACCGCAATGGGGGGCTGGCTGACCTATCGCCTCGGCGGGATCAACGCGCGCTGGAATGCCTATGTACCGGCCATCGGTGTATCGCTATCGGTACCCTTCTATATCATAACGATGATGCAACCCAACCTGACGATGATGGCGCTGCTGGCGCTGGTGCCATCCGTCATTCACTATTTTTACCTCGGTCCATCCTATGCCATGACATCCAACTTGGTGGAACCGCGCATGCGTGCTACCGCCTCGGCCATTTTGTTGCTGCTGATGAATTTCATTGGTTTGGGTCTTGGCCCCACGCTGGTGGGCGCGCTCAGTGATGTCTTTGCCTCGCATGTATTCGCCGGCGGAAGCTTCATTGCCTCCTGTCCGGGTGGCGTCGCATCGGCAGCCGCCGGTGGCGCCGCGCATGCAGCCTGTCGTCTTGCCTCATTTACTGGCGTCAAGTATGGCATGATGATCGCTGTCCTGTTCTATTTATGGGCGGCACTGCATTATGTGTTAGCCGCACGAACTCTGCCCACCGACCTTAAGCATCTGACTGCACACAAGGACTGTTGAAAATGAGCAAGGATTCCGAGAACAAAAACTTACCACGCTTGGGCCAGGGACCTTATTGGCAGGATCTGAAGGTCGGCGAAAGATTTCGTACCTTCCGTCGCACCATCCGCGAAGCCGATCTTGTCAATTTCATATCCGTTACCGGTATGTTCGAGGAAATCTTCATTGACGCCGAACATGAAGGCGCGATGGGTGGCGGCGCAGTGCCATCGGC
Organism: uncultured bacterium; assembly: GCA_903884125.1. Classification (GTDB taxonomy): domain Bacteria; phylum Pseudomonadota; class Alphaproteobacteria; order CAISDR01; family CAISDR01; genus CAISDR01. The sequence continues at coordinate 248 of CAISDR010000328.1, read as the reverse complement.
ACTGACCATGTCCTTCATCGAGGGTATGCTTATGCAGACCTTGATACAGGGCACTGGTAAGGCACTTCTGGAGTTCAGCATGAAAGCCCATGCTCCGGTCCGGGTCGGTGATACGATTTGGGGCGAGGTGGAAGTCACTGAAGTGAGGCCGACATCGAAAAGCGGCCGCGCCGTGGTCTCCAGCGAGGTCAAGATTTTCAACCAGAGAAACGAGATAGTAATCAGCTACTTGGTCAAGCGCCTGATCG
>CAISDR010000327.1 GCA_903884125.1 uncultured bacterium | reverse complement strand
GGCTGTTGCATGACCTGACACGGACGCTGTTCGGGCTTAACCTGACAATCGGGTCTGCACATATTGCAACTTATGGCGAACGTGCCGTTGACGTATTCTATGTGCGCGATCTGATGGGGCAGAAAGTCACGCATGGCTCAAAACTGCGCGCCATTGAAACCCGGCTGCTGGATGGATTGAGCGAAAACAAAGTCGGGACCAAAGCCAAGCCTGCGCCAAAAGCGCGCGTGGCTGCGGCCTAGAGCATGCGGGTTTTGCGGTTATGAATCTGGTTCGGGCGGCGGCAACGGTCGGTGGCTATACACTGATATCCCGGTTGCTGGGTTTTGTCCGCGACCTGATCTTTGCAGCCGTTCTGGGCGCTGGCATGGTGTCGGACGCCTTTGTGTTGGCCCAGCGTTTTCCAAACCTGTTCCGCTCGCTTTTTGCCGAGGGGGCATTTTCATCCGCTTTTGTACCACTTTTTGCCCGCACCCTTACGTCCGAAGGCGATAAATCCGCCAGACAGTTTGCTCAGGAAGCGTTGAGCTTCATGGTGCCGATCCTGATTGGCCTGACCTTGGCGGTTCAATTTTTGATGCCCTGGGTGATGTTGTTATTTGCAGCAGGCTTTTCAGCAAATCAGGAAAAATTTGATCTGGCGGTTTTATACAGCCGCATCATGTTTCCCTATCTGATGCTGATGGCACTGTGTGCACTTTATGCAGGGATTCTCAATTCGCTCGGGCGGTTCTGGGTGGCGGCAGCAGCGCCGATTCTTTTCAATCTGGTGCTGATCTTTGGTCTGGTGGTGGTGGCCCCGATCACGGGCCTTCCCGGTCATGGTCAGGCAGTGTGTGTGACAATATCCGGTATTTTGCAGGTGATCTGGATGGCCTATGCGGCGCGTAGGGCGGGCATGGACCTTAATCTGCTATGGCCGCGCGCCAGCCCGCGTGTTCTGCGCCTTTTGAAAATAGCCCTGCCGGGAACTTTTGCCGCCGGTGTGACCCAGGTTAATATTCTGATCGGTCAGATCATCGCGTCCTGGACCGCCGGTGCTGTAACCTATCTCTATTTTGCCGAACGGCTTTATCAGTTGCCACTTGGCGTGATCGGTATTGCTGTTGGTGCCGTGTTATTGCCGGACCTGTCGCGGCGTCTGGCCCTTGGCGATGAACAAGGCTCGAACGAGGCGCTTAATCGTGCAAGTGAATTCTGCCTGCTGCTGACTTTGCCAGCGACCGCGGCGCTGATCGCAGCACCACTGGATATTCTGGTTGCGCTGTTCCGTCACGGTGCGTTTTCAATGGCCGATGCGCGCGCCACGGTGCCGGTTCTGATTGCCTTTGCAACTGGTCTTCCGGCCTACGTCCTGATCAAGGTTCTGACACCAGCTTTTTTTGCGCGGCACGATACTAAAACACCAGTTTTATTCGCTGCCGTGTCGGTGGTCATTAACGTGTTGGGTTCTGTCAGCCTTTACCCATTTTTTGATTATGTGGGGATTGCGATTGCAACCTCAATTGCGGCCTGGGCCAATGTGATCCTGCTTGGGCTGAAGCTTTATTCCAAAGGACATTTTGCGCCTGATATCCGACTGATCGACCGGGCGGTGCGTATGCTGGCCGCAGCGATCCTGATGGGTGTTGTGTTGTTCGGTCTTACACTTCTGGTCCGGTCTTGGCTGGTCGGTCCGGTATATGCGGCATTACCGGTATTGATCTCAATTACCGGCCTGTCCATGTTCAGCTATGGCGGACTGGTTCTGGCCATGGGGGCGATTCAGTGGGACGAAATGACCGCACTGGTACAAAGGCGACCGGGTCCCTTGGATGATCGGTCAAATGCGGATGGCGGACTTGACGACGGCGCCAACGGCGTCTAACCGAAGATCAGGTGACAAGGAAATTTTGCAATATGTTTAACCAACGGGTTTTTTCCGGCGTGCAGCCAACGGGCAATCTTCATCTGGGCAATTATCTGGGTGCGATTGCAAATTTCGTCAGATTGCAAAACCGGCAGACATTTGAATGTCTGTTCTGTGTGGTGGATCTTCACGCCATCACTGTTTTTCAGGACCCGTCAGAATTACGTCGTCAGACCCGCGAGGTTGCCGCAGCCTTTATCGCAAGCGGCATTGATCCGGATCGGTCCATTCTGTTTCATCAGTCCGGCGTTCCGGGCCATGCTCAGCTGGCCTGGATTTTCAATTGCGTTGCCCGCCTTGGCTGGCTGAACCGCATGACCCAGTTCAAGGAAAAATCCGGCAAGGACCGCGAGAATGTCTCGGTGGGCCTGTTTGCCTATCCCAATCTGATGGCTGCCGATATTCTTTTGTACAAGGCAACCCATGTGCCCGTGGGCGAAGATCAGAAGCAGCATCTGGAACTGACACGGGATACAGCGCAAAAGTTCAATAATGATTTCAACTGCCCTGATTTTTTTCCGCTGACAGAACCTCTGATTGAAGGTCCGGCGACACGCGTCATGTCATTGCGCGACGGCACCAAAAAGATGAGCAAGTCCGAACCATCGGAATTCTCGCGGATCAACCTTTCTGACAGTGCCGATGAAATAGCTGATAAGATACGCAAGGCACGGACCGACCCCGAGCCATTGCCATCCGAGATTGCCGGACTTGCAGGCCGTGCCGAAGCGCAAAACCTGGTGTCGATTTTTGCGGCGTTGGAGGAATCAACAGCTGAGGCGGTATTGGCACGCTTTGGCGGGCAGAATTTCTCGACCTTCAAATCGGCACTGGTTGATCTGATGGTTGCCAGGATTGTGCCCATTGGTACGCGCATGGGGCAGTTGCTGAATGATCCGGGTCATCTGGACCGCATCATGTGGCAGGGGGCTGCCCGCGCAGATGCCATTGCCCGACCCATTCTGGCCGAGGTTTACGACCGCGTAGGCTTTTTGGCGCCGATCGCATAAGATCAATCCATGTTTCGCGATTTTATCCGTCGTATCCGCCATGGGGCACAGGACCTGACCGACCGGTTTTCGGCTGCAGGACCTAAGCCCCATCCTGCCCACGATGCCCCGGCTGGCTCGGACCCGCCTGCCTCGGGCGCCGACGGCCTGTCCTGGCGAACCCGACTGGGGCTTGGGGCGGCAATCTGCTTGTTTCTGTTTTCGCTGGTCTATTATCCGGTCGGCATGGTGATGATCCATGTGGTCGATGATGATCTGAATTTTGATGTGCCAGCCAATGAACTGTTGCCCAACCAGTCCCATTCGGTGGCCATGGCCGCAGCCCTGATCCGGCGCGAAGTCGATGTGCATCACTGGGTTGCCAATGATCCGTTTTTTCTGCCGGGTGCCATGCTGGATCGCATGCCCAGCTTTCAGCAGGGCGTTATCGGCGCGTTGGGCCGATTTGCATTTGAACTGACGGATCAGATCGGGCGCGTGCGCGGATCATCCAAGGCCGATGGCGATCTGCAGCAGGCGGCCGGGCTCTTGCAATATACGGGAACGGTGTGGTTTTTTGACCCCAAGGTCTCGCTGATGCCCACCGCGTCATCAGAAAGCCAATACCGGCGCGCCCGACAGGCGCTTCTTGACTACAATATACGACTGGCCAAGGGCGAAGCAGTTTTCGATCCGCGAACCGACAATCTGCTGGCAACCATTG
>CAISDR010000326.1 GCA_903884125.1 uncultured bacterium | reverse complement strand
TATCTGACCCTGCTTGAAGGTATGAAGGCCCATCTGGTCGACTATGACATAGATGGATTTTATTATCTCTCGCGTGCGACTTTGGTCAAAGACGAACGCAATCTGGACAAATTCGACCGCGTTTTCGGCACGGTGTTCAAGGGTCTGGAATCGCTGGCTGATGGTGAAGCCCATCAGATCCCGGATGAATGGCTAAAGGCACTTGGTGAACGTCTGTTAACTGAAGAAGAAAAACAGATGATCGAATCCATGGGTGGATTTGAAAAACTGATGGAGACGCTGAAAAAACGCCTCGAAGAACAGGACAAACGCCACGAAGGTGGCAATAAGTGGATCGGCACCAAAGGCACCTCACCCTTTGGCGCTTATGGCTATAATCCCGAAGGCGTTCGCATCGGCCAGAAAGAAGGCCGTCAGGGCAAGGCGGTCAAGGTCTGGGATAAACGCGAATATAAAAATCTGGATGATTCAGTTGAACTGGGCACGCGCAATATAAAGGTTGCCCTGCGCCGCCTGCGCAAATGGGCGCGCGAAGGTGCGCCCGATGAACTGGACCTGCCGGACACGATCCGCTCGACCGCACACAAGGCCTATCTGGACATCAAGATGGTGCCCGAGCGCCATAACAAGGTAAAGGTTCTGCTGTTCTTTGACGTGGGTGGCTCGATGGAACCTTATGTCAAAACCTGCGAAGAACTTTTTTCAGCGGCGCGGTCTGAGTTCAAGCATATGGAACATTTCTATTTCCATAACTGCGTCTATGAAGGTGTCTGGAAAGATAATCGCCGTCGTCATACTGAAAAGCTCAATACCTGGGATATTCTTCATCGCTACGGCAATGACTACAAGGTGGTCTTTGTCGGTGATGCGACCATGAGCCCATATGAAATTGTCTATGCGGGCGGGTCGGTTGAACACTGGAACGAGGAATCGGGCGAAATCTGGCTTCGTCGCATATTGGATGTTTATGAACACGCGGTGTGGCTGAATCCGTCTGCTGAAAAGCACTGGGATTATACGCCCTCCATTCAGGCCATGCGGACAATTTTTGAAAATCGCATGTTTCCGCTGACCCTTAAAGGTCTGGATGATGCGATGAAAGAGCTGAACCGCTAGGCATGAAAATCATTCGTCTGCTGTGCGGTCTGGCTCTTGCATTCCCGCTATTGATTGCCACATCCGTGCACGCGCTCGAACGCACGGTGATCGTCATCATGTTTGATGGCTTTGCTCCCGCCATGCTGGTAGGCGCCAGAACGCCAAACTTTGACCGATTGAAAGCGCAGGGCGCGTGGTCGGCCCATCTGGTGCCCGCCTTCCCCACGGTGTCGATGATCAATCACACCTCCTTTGCCACCGGCTGCTGGCCGGAACGTCATGGCATCATGTCAAATAATTTTTATGATCCGGAACGTGGCCGCTATGAAGGCGAGCAGGATGCCGACTGGCTTTTGGATTGTGATCCCATGTGGGTTGCAGCCGAACGACAGGGCGTCAAGGCCGCCGTCTTCAATTTCGACCGGCGGCATTCTGCCCGGCGCGGTCCACTGGCCAGTATGACCAATCCGGCCGCGGACTGGAAAGAAGCCGAATCGGATTCGGTGATCATTGACCGGGCGCTGGGCATATTGGCCTCAGATGCGCCGGACCGGCCCCGACTGATCGCACTTTATTTCAACCGCCCGGATTCAATTGCCCATTATCAGGGCGTGCACGCGCCCAAAACCATTGAGGCAGTTGAATATTGTGACGGAATTCTGGGTCGTTTTTTTAAGGCGATTGATCAGATGCCAGCGGATCGTCCCGTAAGCCTTGTCATCGGAACCGATCATGGCATGGCCGATGTCGGTCAGATGATCAATATGGGGCGTCTGCTGAATGCCACCGCCATTAGGGCGCGGGAGGCAACGGATGGTGCATCCGCATTTTTATATTTTGAACCGGGCGAGACCGCCGACCACGCGCTCAAGGCGCTGGAGCCTTATCGATATGCCATAGATGCCTATCCCAGGGGGCAATATCCGGCATTCAGCCATCTGGGAAATGGCCCACGCGCAGGTGACATGATCCTGATTGCCAAACCACCTTACTGGATGGTCGGGCCAGAGGTTCTGCCCAAATGGTCGCATTGGGTTGGCGTCAATTATATCTGGCCCCCGATATTCAAACCGCCCTTTGGTCTGGGCCTGCTGGCATCCCATGGCTATCCGCCGGATATCACGGCGATGCACGGCATTTTCTATGCCTGGGGTGCCGGGGTGCCAAAGGGGGTGGAAATCCCGAGCCTTGATATGATCGACGTGCATCCGACGGTGATGCGGTTGCTGGGACTGGCCCCCGGCGAACCCGCCGATGGCCGCCAG
>CAISDR010000325.1 GCA_903884125.1 uncultured bacterium | reverse complement strand
TAGGTGAGATTGCCGAATATTCGAGGCAATAACGGAAACGGAGAGATACGGCACAACGCCGCCTAAGGCCTGAGTGTTTAGTCTGTTATGTGCCGTATTCGATTTTGAAGCTCATGCGTAATGCTTGGCGTGTACGCCTTGCGCAGGAGCTAAAAAATCGGCCTCTCACATGGGGCGCTTCATTGCCCAGGTTACTGTTGAGCTATTGCAAATTTATCACGTCATTCGGGGGAAGACACAAAGTGAAGATTACACCTAAAAGCGGCTTTCTACTTGCCACGACAGCTCATATCGCCCTGATTTGCGCCACCGGCACGTCGGCCCTCGCGCAGACACAAGCGGCGCCGAAGCCGCAACTGCCGGCGGCAAACGGGTTGGAGGAAATTGTGGTTACGGCGCGGCGGGCGGGAGAAAATCTCCAAGTTGTGCCGCTGGCAATTACCGCGTTAACGGCTAAAGTCCTTGAGAAGGCAACGATGCGTGAAATCCACGACATTGCGACACTAACCCCTGGGCTAAGTATTGGCGGCGACGGGAGCGAGGCCAAGCAACAGCCAATGATACGAGGCCTGAGTTTCACGGGCGATTCCACCACAGAATCAAACGTTGCGGTGATGTTGGATGGCATCTACTTGGCGAACGGCAATGCGTTCAGCATGGGCTTGATGGAATTCCAGCGGGTAGAAGTAGTCAAAGGACCACAAAGCGCACTTTATGGGCATAGCGCCTTTGGTGGGGCGATCAACTACGTTTCAAAGGCCCCACCGAGTCAATTTGAAGGCCACGCTCAAGTGCGTGGCGCAACCGACGACACATATGCCGGAAAAATCACTTTGGGCGGACCCGTAATTGAAGGTGTCCTTTCCATGTGGGGCGGATTTAGCTATGACCACACGGGGGGGCAATACAAAGACAGCGTGAATGGAAAAGTCATCGGGGGCTTCGAAAAAAAGGATCTCGACTTCGCTGCGCGCTACACTCCCAACGATTGGTCAACGTATAATTTTGGGTTCTATTTTGGGAAGGATGAATTCGGCCTTCCCATGGCAGCGTCTTTCCCCAACAACTGTGCGCCAAATGCCGCCGGTGTTTTTATTCAGTATTGCGGCCAATTGCCATCCGGCAGTTCGCTCGCGGCTAATATTCAGGCATCCACGATCCAGCCACCGGGCGGCGGCACCGCCAATAACCGTGATGTGAAATTAGCACGCTTCTCAGCAAACTACGACCTAAACGTCGCAAAGCTCGACATCAACACTGGATATATTCAAGTTTTCGATTTTCTCTATGACGAATTGTTTGGAATTCGGGATGGCGTTACCTTGCCTCTAGCTGGAACACCAGCTGGTACCGCTCAACTACAAGTTTTTTCTGGGGCAGCACAAAATAACACTGACTACAGCGGGGAAATTCGCTTTTCTTCCAAAGATGGGGGGCGGATCCACTGGGCATTTGGTGGATATTTTTATCAGACCGATCAATCAGTTTACACCTATCTTGGGGTGAATGCTGATGCCATACCGGCGGGTCGAAAGGTCGTTTGCCCAGCTGCCGTAAATTTGGCATGCATTCTTCAGACGCCAGGTGGGGTGCCAACCAGCCGGCCGGGAATTTCGCTGGTTAACAACGAACAACAGTCATATTTCGCCAGCCTTGCCTACGATGTTACTGAAAATCTTATAGTTTCAGCGGAAGCGCGTTATACCAACGAATATAAATACGGAAACGTAATCGACGTGGTAACCGCGCCAGGAACTGATCCAGATGGCCCAATTGGACAAAAGGCTGTCTTCAGATATTGGAACCCCCGTTACACAGCGACCTATAAAGTGACGGATGAAAATCTCGTCTATGCCTCGGCCGCAAAAGGATCAAAGTCCGGCGGCTTCAATACACGTGCCGTTCTTGCCAGTGAATTGGCTTATAATCCTGAGAATAATTGGACGTACGAAATTGGGTCCAAAAACTCATTTTTCGACAACAAGATGCGTGTTAACGCAGCGGTCTTCTACAGCAAATGGACTGATCTCCAAATTTTAGTGCCATCGTCATCGCTAATTGGAAGCGCGGTAACCAAAAATTATGGGGGCATGACAGCTCCCGGCGGCGAACTCGAAATTGCCGCACGACCGTTTGAAGATGTGTCTGTTAATGCAGGTGTCGCCTACACAGATCCGAAGTTTGATAGCGGTACCTATGACTATTCGAATTATGCTCTTTGTAGGTCGATACCAACCTGCGCACCATTGGCGATTTCCAACGCACCAAGCCCAAAAGGTCCGACCACTGCCGTGAATTTGCAGGGTTTGCTCCGTCAGTATGTCAGCAAATGGCAATATACTTTGGCCATGGATATTGACAAACCGCTTGCCGCTGACTGGAGGTGGTTCGGTTCAATGAACTATAAGTTTGAAACGAAACAGTTTACGCAAGTTGATAACTTACGTTGGATACCTGCGAGGAATACATTGAACTTGAACGCTGGCGTGGAAAACTCAAAAATTCGTGCAAGCCTTTATGTGCAAAACGCATTGAACGATTTGACCCCGACACCCACGTCCGCTGGGCAAGGCGTTACGCGCTACGATACCGGCATCCAGGTTCCAAAGGCGTTCTTGCCTAATCAGCGGCGTATCGGCGTGTCGGTTGACTATGCCTTCTAAGGCATGAACGACTACTGACCGCTTTGTCGGTGACCGGGCATTTTGGTGATGCAAAGGGCAACGGCGCCAACTGAATATATCGACACCGGGTGCCGCAGCGAAAAGCAAAAGTGATTTTATCTTTTCGCTGCGGCCTTTCTGTTCAATAGGCTCGACATTTGATTGTATCTAAGTTGCTAAGGAACAATATTAGCTTTCATGTTTATGGATTGATTATTCTGCCGAATGCCCCGGGATAAAAGCGGACTGATCGGGATTTGTCGGGTGAAAAGAATTAGCCGCCTGCACGGGCAATACATTGTTGACGCGCTGAACTTGCGGCGTAAGAATTTGGGGATGTAGGCCCGAAAGTATCGTAACGGCGTGCTCAGGCAGTCTTTCAAAGCCCGGTGCGGTCGATTATATGAGACTTATCAAGGTTTGAGGGCGTTGCATGATCTTGAAACTATTTCGAACTTTGTTTGCATCGTTTGGGCTGTTCGGCGCCATTGTGCTCCCAGCCGGCGCGCAAGGTTTGATGCCGTCCGTTCAGATCGATGCCGATGATATAGGCGGAATTGTATCGGGTCCTAATGGTCCGGAAGCTGGCGTCTGGGTCATTGCTGAGACCAGTGATCTTCCGGCACGGTTTATTAAAATTGTCGTAACCGATGATCAGGGACGATATGTGGTGCCCGATCTGCCGAAGGCAAAGTACAAAGTCTGGGTCCGTGGATATGGCCTTGTAGATTCGAAGCCCTTAGATGCAGTGCCCGGGAAACTTGTTGACCTTCAAGCAGTCGCTGCACCCAGTGCTGCCGATGCAGCGGAAATCTATCCGGCAAATTATTGGTTCTCTCTTCTCCAAGTGCCAGATGCGTCGGAGTTTCCTGGAACAGGTCCTGACGGAAACGGTATCTCAACCAAAATTCATAGCCAGACCGAATGGCTAGGGCAGTTGAAGGAAGGCTGCGAGTTCTGTCATCAGATGGGCACCAAGGTGACGCGAACTTTGCCGGTCATAGGGGATCCGGTCCTGGCCTGGGACCAACGTGTTCAGCGCCGGCGCGCTC
>CAISDR010000324.1 GCA_903884125.1 uncultured bacterium | reverse complement strand
CGCTTGTTTACTTCACCCGCTTCGAAAGTCACTAGCGACAGATTGATCTGAATAGCAGTGGTAATATTTTCGCGAAGGACTTCGATGCCGCCATTGATGCGCACCAGATGATCCGAAATGTCGCGGAAATAATCCTGCAGATTAGAGACAATTGTGGGAACCCGTCCGCCGAAAAGCTTGTGCGATCCTTCCATCAGCGGAACGGCCGCGTGACGCAAATCCACCAGTCTGATTTTTAGGGCATATAGTCGTTCGATGATCTGGCGAGACGGCGCTTTGGAAAAAATCTCGCTTTCGATGGCTTCGATTTCACTTTCCAGCGATTCCAGAATCGGAAAATAGCGCTGCACCACAGCATCCATAAGTGCATAAAGCACAAAGGCCGGTCCTTGTTTCAGCAGATGGGGTTCTTCCTCGCAGCGCTGGCGCACGCCCAGAAATCCGGCCTTGGAATTGTTGCGCACCGATACCACATAATTGCGACCAACAAACACATCGACCTCGCCGATGTTTAATGCATCTGTCCCGGGCTCGACCAATTGCATGACCACAAACAGGCTGTCGCCATATTCTTCAATCTTGGGTCGCGGGTGACTGGTCATGGCATCTTCCAGCGCCAGCTTGTGCAGGTTAAAATAGCCACCTACCGTATCAATCTCTTCATCGCTGGCATCGCTTAATGCCACCCAGACAAAACAGCCCTCGCGTCCGAGGTATTCGGTGATCTGTTCAAAGCGGATATCTGCAAGCTTTCGACCGTCGCTATAGGCCGCGCAATTGACCAGCATGTTCATCTCCTGACCAGAGGCCTTAAAAGGCGTAAACCAATGACATAGCTACAGCCTGCATCTGTTTGATGACAAGGGATCCTGAAGGCCAATATTTCGAATTGCCAAGCACCTTTGGCCCGCGCCATACTCCCGCCCGAAAATCAGGGAGGAAATCATGCGCGAAGCAGTCATCGTATCATATGCCCGTACCGGTCTTGCCAAATCCGGCCGGGGTGGTTTCAACGTTACCTCACCCATGGCCATGGCAGGCCACGCCGTCAAACACGCAGTCGCCCGCGCCAGGGTCGAATCTGATTTCGTGGAAGACTGCTATATGGGCAATTCCGCCCATGCGGCCCCCAATATCGGTCGTCTGGCCGCCCTGATGGCTGGCCTGCCCAAGTCAACGGCCGGGGTCTCGATCAACCGGTTCTGTTCATCGGGCCTGCAATCCATTGCCATGGCCGCCAATCATATCCGCGGCGATGGGGCAGACTGCGTTGTCGCAGGCGGGGTGGAATCCATCTCAATTCCCGGCGGTCCATTGCCCAAGGAAGCTGTGGATGCCGAGATTTTCAAGATCGCACCGGCCATATTCATGGCCATGATTGACACAGCGGATATTGTGGCCGAACGCTACAAGGTCAGCCGCGAATATCAGGATGAATATTCCCTGGAATCCCAGCGGCGGATGGCAGCGGCCCAGCAGGCCGGCAAATTCGCCGATGAAATCGTGCCCATGGCCACAAAAATGAAACAGGTGAACAAGGAAACCAAGGAAGAGACCCTGGTGGACTACACCGTCACCCGCGATGAATGCAATCGCCCGGAGACAACGTTAGAAGGGCTGGCCAAACTGGAACCTGTCAAGGGTGCGGGCAAATTCATCACCGCTGGCAATGCCAGCCAGCTATCCGATGGTGCCGCTGCCGTAGTCCTGATGGAGGCGAAAGAAGCCGAGCGCCGGGGTCTGGAACCGCTGGGCCGTTTTGT
>CAISDR010000323.1 GCA_903884125.1 uncultured bacterium | reverse complement strand
CGCACCTGGGGTGGCCTGATCGGGATATCAGCCAATCCTGACCTGATCGATGGCGGCAGTCTTACCGTGCCATTCTTCCGTTTCTTTACCCCGGACATGGAGTGGCGTGTTGAAAACGAAGGTGTCAGCCCGGATATCGAGGTCGAGCTTGATCCTGCCGCTGTTAATCGCGGTCAGGACACACAACTGGATGCGGCCATTGCCACCATCACCAGACAACTGGCCGATTACAAGCCCGTTGACCGGCGCGAGGCACCACCGATCCCGACGGCGCTGGGAAAATAGGGATGCCTCAGCCCTTGCCCGCCAGAAAGCGGATGATGCCTGAAAAGTCCTGAGCACTGCCCCCTTGGGCTGCAAACAGGCCGTATAGTCCGGCGGCCTGTGCACCCAATGGGGTTGTCGCTCCGGCGGCATTGGCGGCTTCCTGTGCCAGCTTCAAATCTTTGAGCATCATCGCGGCGGAAAAGCCGGGCTGATAGTCGCGATTGGCTGGTGACGTAGGCACCGGCCCCGGCACTGGACAATAGGTGGTCAGTGACCAGCACTGGCCCGATGCCTTTGATGAAATATCAAACAGGGTCTGCGCGTCCAGCCCCAGTTTTTCAGCCAGATTGAATGCCTCGGCCACCGAGATCATCTGGATACCCAGCATCATGTTATTGCAGATCTTGGCGGCCTGACCGTTGCCCGCGCCACCCGCATGGATGATGTTTTTTCCCATTGCCTCAAGGATTGGTCTTGCGCGGGCAAAAGCCTGATCCGATCCACCTACCATAAAGGTCAGGGTGCCTGCGCTGGCACCGCCCACGCCGCCGGATACCGGTGCATCGAGCATCATGAGCCCCGCAGCATCCGCTTTACCTGCCACATCGCGCGCGCTGGCCACATCGATGGTCGAGCAGTCAATGAACAGGGCACCGGACCGCGCAATCGCCATCAGACCCTGTTCACCCAGATAGACGCTGCGCACATGCGCACCGGCTGGCAACATGGTAATGATCACGTCTGCTGCACGCGCTGCATCATTGGCGCTGGCGCAGGGTGTCACACCGCCCGCCTTTGCCAGTGACAGTGCGCTGGCGCTAGGGTCAAAGCCTGTCACCGTATGACCTGCCTTGACCAGATTGAGCGCCATCGGCCCACCCATATTGCCAAGACCGATAAAGGCAATCGCCGTCATGTTGGTCAGTCCTTATAGTGCAAGTTCGTGTTCAAGTGCTGAGAAATATGCGCCAACGCTTTTCTCGTCGATGTCAGCCAGACTGGCAGGCTGCCATTTGGGTGCCTGATCCTTGTCGATGATGATGGCGCGCACACCTTCATAAAAATCATGTCCGGTCATAAAGCGGTTGGTCATGCGAAATTCCATGCGCATGCAATCGGCGAAATCCAGCTGCGCGCCCGCACGCAACTGTCTCAACGTTACTTTGATTGATGTAGGTGATTTAGTCAGCAGGGTCTGATGAATTTCGAAAGCGCTGGGATCGGTGCTTGCTGCAAGGGATGTCAGAATATCTTCGACCCGATCCGCGCTGAAACACTGATCAATCAATGAGCGCATGGCCATCAACGGTCCCTGGGTGATGGCTTTTGGCAGCACATCATCAGGATGCCTGCCCGCCGCCAATTGATCCAGGTAGCCTGCAATCGCATCGGATCGGATCGCATGGGTGGCAAGGCCCAGCGCAAGTGCGTCATCAACCTTGACCCGCGCCCCGGTCAGCCCAAGGTATATGCCGGTCTGGCCCGGACAGCGTGGCAGAAAATAGCTGCCGCCCACATCGGGGAAAAGTCCAATACCTGTTTCGGGCATTGCGAAAACGGCCCGCTCGGTAAAGGCGCGATGTGAACCGTGAATCGACACACCAACCCCGCCACCCATAACAATGCCATCGACAAAGGCCACATAGGGTTTGGGATAGTTTTTGATCCGCGCATTCAGCAGATATTCATCATGATAAAACCGGATCACCTGCGGATCTCTGGCCTGCCCCCAGTCGTATAGCGCGCGGATGTCTCCACCAGCACAAAACGCCCGATCGCCACTGGCCTGAATGGCAATGGTCCTGATTGCATTATCGACCGCCCAGGATTGCAGTTGCGCATCAAGGGCGACCGCCATTTCATGGGTCAGGGCATTAAGTGCCTTTGGCCGGTTTAATGTCACCAGGCCGAGCAAGCCACGTTGTTCAAATTCAAT
>CAISDR010000322.1 GCA_903884125.1 uncultured bacterium | reverse complement strand
TTGGATTGACCAGGTGCGCGCAGCCAGGGATCGACAATCGCCCGGCCATTTAAATGTGTCTGGCTCAGCAGTGGGTTGTTTGCCCTTGCGCCGATCACAGGAAAAGCCAGATCCGCATCGATGACTTCACCGCTTTGCAACGTCACGGGCGCTGAGAATGGCAAAGTCGTGCTGAAAATATCCCTGACAGTCGCATTGAAATACAGATCTACCCCAAAAGCCCGCAGGTTACGTTCCAGTTTCTGGCCAAGTTTTGGCAAATTTTCAGGAAGCAGTTTCGGCTGGTTCGATATAAGGATGATACGTTTGTCGGGCATCATCGATTTGATTTCGCCCGCCAGCTCAATGCCAACGGCCCCGGCACCGATAATTGCTATGGCGTGTGCCGCCTTCAGCTTCTCATGTGTTTCGACAGTGCGTTCGCGAAATTCGGCAACGCTATCGCCAGACGGTTTGAACGGCGCAGCATAAACTGATCCTGTCGCCACTACCAGATAATCGCCAGCAAAGACATCACCATTGCTTGTTCGAGCCGAATGGGTGTCTATCGCACTCACGCGATCATGCACAACCCGGCCGCGCTTTAACAATCTGGCATAGGGCAGGCAGATCTGGTTCAGCCATTGGGGGTCAACTACGGCGCGAATGGCGCCAACACAATGGACGAAGGCTTCACGCGGCTCAATCAACACCACGTCCATTGTGGAATCAAGGGCGCGTGCCAGATTAAAGCCCGCATAACCACCACCAATGATAATTATGCGTTTCATGGATTGCCATCCCCTTCGCCGTTCAAGATCGCACGCAATGCAGCCTTTGAAACTTTTTCCAATGTCGCTCTTGGCAGGCTGTCGACCAGTCGGAATTCATGAGGTTGCTTGAACCCGGCTAGTGCCTGTTTACAGGCAGCAGCGGCTTTTTCCAAAATGTCTGGCTCATGACCTTCTGCAGGAATGATAAAGGCGACTGGCACTTCATCCAGCATCGGATGTTTCATGGCGGCAATCGCCACTTCCTTGACACCGGGAACGCCTGCGATCACGGATTCGATCTCAGAGGCAGCCACATTCTCGCCGCCCACTTTAAGCATATCTTTTGATCGGTCAGCGAAATATAAAAATCCGTCAGACCCGCGGCGCACCCGGTCACCAGTGATGAACAAACCGTCGGGTCGAAAAGCCTTGGCGGTTGCGATGGGGTCAAAGGCATATTCCAGGAACAGCGACAGGCCAGGTATGCCCTCAATGAAAAGGTCACCCACTTCGCCAGGGGCAACCGGATTTCCCTGATCATCCAGAATATGAATACCATATCCGGGCGCCGAGCGCCCCATGGACATGGGCGCATTTTTTGAATGTACTGATCCGACCGTGCCGTGGGTGATCGTCTCGGTCATGCCCCACCAGCCAATCGTTTTGACGCCGAAATAACTATCCGTTGGTGGTTCGCAAACGGCATTGCCCCAAAGCCTGTAGAAGTGTTTCTGGGGTTTGGGCTGTTCCATCAGCGCCCTCAGGCAGAACGGTACCATTGATGTCCATGTGCATTGATATTTCAGCGAGATCGGCCAGAAGCGCGAGGCCGAAAACTTCGGCATCAACACGACTGTGCCGCCCGCCCAGAATGTCGCCAGCACCGAATAGACCTGCGCATTGGTATGAAACAACGGCAGGTAGACAAGATGAACATCTTCTGCGCGCAGATCTTCGTTTGTCGCCGCAGATCGCGCGCCCCAAAGACCATTGCCATGGGTCCACAAAACAGCTTTTGGTCGCGCCGTTGTGCCGGATGTGTATTGGATGGCAAACGGTGCCATCGGGTCATGGGGGCGGGTGCGGATGCTTGCCGGATCGGCCTTGATCGAACCCAAGGAGAGGTGATGTTCAGGAATTACAGCGAACGCGCCGTTATCGGTGGCGGTGACTGCAATCCACCCAAGCCCGGGAGCATTCTGGTGCACCAGATCTGCAAATTTTGGCTGGGTGATGGCGGCACTTGCCTTGCTGTGATTTGCAAAATAGGCAATTTCGTCCGCAGAAGACCTGGCATTGGTGGTAACAGCAACCGCCCCGACATAGGCGCAGCCCAACCAGGCAATAATTGATTCAGGGCAATTATCCAGATGGACAAGAATGCGTTGGCCGGGCTCGATCCCACGCGCCTGCAGGCCAGCGGCAAATTCGCTGACCGCTTGCCTGAATTGGAGGTAGGTCCATGTTTCGCTGGCGCCCTCAATCGGGTCCCAGATCATAAATGGATGGTTGGCGCGGGTAATAGCGCGCTCGTCGATCAGGGTGCGCAGGTCCTGTTTGTCAAATGGATTTAGTGCTGATGGCATCATATAATCCTGGTTTCCTGCTGGCCCAGATCAATAACCCGATCGGCAGATGCGATCATCGCCGTGACCACATCGCCGGATTTAAGGTATTGCGTCCGCTTTGATTGGGTCGAGACAAAAATCTTCCACAATCTGCTCTCAGAGAAAAGAAACTGCAGCACACGACGCCGGCCGGGCGACGGTGCACGCAACGCGCAGCCGGACGGCGTTCCAGTCAACAGAACATCACCGGGGTCCACATCGGAAAAGGTCGATAGTTCATTGATGCTTTCAACCGGTTTGAACACAAGATTGCGGGTCTCGTCCAACTGGCGGATCTGGTTGTTGACCAGCAAGGTCAGGGTCAGTGCGTCCAGATAGGTAAAATCGCCGGGTTCAAATATGGCGATATAAGGACCCAACGGGCAAAAGCCGCGATAGCTTTTACCTTTGAACCATTGACCCTGTGGCAGTTGAATATCGCGCGCCGAGAGATCATTGCCGATCACTGCACCGATGACGTAGTCCGGCAAAGTTTCATTCGTCAATGTTATGGGCCCATGAATAGCGCGTTTGAAAACCAGTCCAAGCTCCACCTCATAATCCAGCAGTCTTACGTTGTCGGGGATATTGACAGGTTCGACAGGACCATTGATCGATGCATCTGATTTCTGGAAAAAGATATTGAAGGTTTTTTCGTCGGGATTAAGGCCCGACTCGATCATGTGCTGGCGATAATTTGCGCCCTGGCAAATAATTCGGCAGGGTGCTGTGATCGGGGAAAGCGGTATTACTTGATTCATCCGCAGACTTGCAGGCTGCGCCAAAGCCATACGCCAGTCTGCTTCACCATGATTTATAAGGTCGGCGGTGGTTGTATAGGTGTTCGCAAGGGGCGAGATTCCGCTACCCGTAACAACACCCCAGGCAATCACTTCGTCTGGTCCACGATAGCGAATGATGTTTGTGGCCATCTTTTTTCCTATAATGCTTTTGGTCTTTGGAATCGCCTGCCAACCCAAGGCCGTGCAGGCACATCAAAAGCCCGTTTCATCGCCGCCAGCCGCTTTAGGCTGAATTCAGTGCGAGTTCGCAGGCCGCGAATAATGGCTGTGATCAGGGTCAGTGATGGGCGCATGTCGATGAAATGTGCCGGCAGATCCGGACCCCAAGCATAAAGCCCCGATTTGCAGGTGGGATGATAACGCGTTGGGTAATCCGCATCGAAAAGATCACCATCGGTATAATGTTCGACCGCAAAACCGCTAGGATCATAATGATATGAAAAAAGCTGGCTGCCCAGTACATGGCGGCCCACGCCCCAGGATTTGACCCAACCTTGATGTTGCAGCCATTCGCATCCAAGGGCTACTGAATCAAGATCGAGTGCTTCAAACGCCGCATGGTCGTATGTGTCTTGTGGACTGGCTGCAATTACAATGGTGTGATGATCCGACAGATCTGCTCCACGATCGCAGCGTAAAAATGTAAGCACAGCTTCCCCGGACACCGGCAGCACTTCGACATCACTGGCTATCAGGCCGAATGTATTGATATACCAATTAGCATTGCGGGCAAATTCCTGACGCTGCAATACCAAATGCCCCAGGCGAAAGACGTCGGCTGGTGCAGCCAGAATAGGTTGCGGTCGATTGATCCTTGGACGTGCTAATGGTCCATTGGCAAGCCGTGCCTCGCGATGGGGCAGTGTGGGCAGATCTTGCAGGCCATGAACAACTTCGACCCGTAATCCGGACGGATCAACAAGCTCGACCCGCCTGCCGCCCCCGGGTTCTGGGCTTTGCTGGATTGTTGCCTGCATGGCATGGGCAAGATGAGCCAGATCATCATGGCTTTTTGCCCGCAGCCCCATAGCCAGAAAGCTGTCATGGCGGGCCGGTTCGATGATTACGCAATGATGCTGGGGCAGGATGCCGCGAAAATAAATGCGGCCATTATCCCTTGCCGATTCGATCAGACCGAAGTCCTTGAAATAGCGACAGGCCAACGCCACGTCGCGTCGACCAAACCGCAGATAGGCAATATCGGCAATTTTGATAACCGGATCGCAGGCCCTGGGCTGAAATTCGCTGATCATGGATATTCGTCGCTATTTAAGTTCGGGCAGGGGCGGCAATGGACGATGGGCAATATCATGGGCTTGCGCTTTTGGAACGCCCAATGCCGACAACAACAGCTCAGCTGAATCGCTGCCCGCCTCGCGCCAGCTTTTATGTCCTTCGGTGACCAGAAACATTGCTGATAGCCCTGCACCAGCAACCATGGAAATCACGGCCGTCAATTGCGAAGGTGCAAAATTGTATCGGCCTGTATCCAGACCGGTCTTCAAATCTCGGGCTGGCGGACCCGCCCACATGCCCTGAAGTGAGGCATTGGAAAAGGCAAAGCGCAGGATGAAACGTCCCCAATGGGGTTCTTCATGGGCGCGACGGGCAAAAAACCGAACGCCATTGGACAGACGATGGGCCGGGTCATCAATCAGATCAAAACTCAATACCACCCGCTCGTGCATTTCATTGGCCAGCCGGGCCGCGACATCGCTGAAGATCTCTTCCGGTGAATCGACATTGTTATAGATCGTGCCGCGGGCAACCCCGGCGGCCTGGGCCAATTCACGGACATTGACACTGGCAACGCCGCGTTCAGCAAACAGCCTAACGGCGGCGTCACGGATGCGTTCTTGGGCGGAACTTGCAGCGTTCATCAAAAGAATCCTTAAAAAGCACTTGACCATTTGAACACATATGTTCAAATTAAGTCAATAATGTTTAAACGAGGATGGGTATGCTAGGAACAGTCGACTGCGACGTTATCATTGTTGGGTTGGGACCGACTGGCGCAGTTTTGGCAAATCTGCTGGGTCAATATGGCTGGTCGGTGGTCGTTATCGAGCGGGATGAGGATATTTATTACGCACCGCGTGCAGTGCATTTCGATGATGAGATTGCGCGCATTTTTCAGTTTGCGGGACTGGCTGATCAAATCCTGGCGACCAGTGAACCATTTGATGAAATGGGCTTTCGCCTTAAGGCGCGGGCTAAGCCGGTGATGCAGATGAATGTCGGCTCGCAGGACCGACGCTATGGCTATCCTGGTGCTTTCTGGTTCCATCAGCCGACCCTGGAACACCACTTTCGCAAAGGTCTTCAGCGCTTTCCCAAGGTTCGGGCCATTTGCGGCGCTGAACTGATGACAATCGTTCAGGATTGCGATGGCGTGAACGCAACGTATAAATCGGCGGTGGGCGAAACAGTAAGTTTACGCTGCCGATATCTGATTGGATGTGACGGCGGAAAAAGCGCGGTTCGGCGCGAAGCTGGAATTGAACTGGATTCTGCAGATTTTGATCAAGCCTGGGTTGTCGTCGATGTAAAGGCGCGCTGTGGCAAAAAGGATCCCGACTTCCCGGTCCATCATTTTCAGGTCTGTGATCCAAAGCAGCCGGTGACCTTTGTCCCTATGACCGGGCCCTATTACGAATGGCAGTTCATGGTCATGGGCAATAAATCCGAGCGCGAGGCGACCGATCCTGGTTTGGTGCGTCAGCAACTCAGGAAATTTATTGATCTGAACAAGGTCGAAATCATCCGAATCGCCTATTACAAGTTTCATGCCTTGTGGGCGCGGCGCTGGCGGTCGGATCGCATTATTCTGGCAGGCGATTCCGCGCATCAGATGCCGCCATTTCTGGGTCAGGGTATGTGTTCAGGCATTCGCGATGCCCATGCACTTAGCTGGCGTCTGAACCTCATTCTGTTGGGCGTGGCCGCCGAAACGTGTCTTGACGATTACGAGCGCGAACGCACCGATCAGGTGCGCGAAGTCATCAATGGCGCGATGTTCCTTGGAAATGTAATTCAGACCAGAAGCAGGATTGTGGCGCTGATCCGCAATTTCCTGTTGTTCCGGCTTCCACATCTGGTTTCGCCGCTAAAGTCGGTGATTTATGCGCTTTCAAATCGTAAAAAGCCGATCAGTCATGGAATGATCGGCAATATCACATCAGCGCTTGCCGGTCATTTGATGCCCCAGCCCTTGGTCAAAACATCATTAGGTGAAACTGTATTGCTGGACAATGTGCTGGGTTTAAATTTTGCCCTTCTATATCGAACAGGCACTAGCCTGACGGCTCTCGCAACGGTGGAACAATTGAAAGCCGATCTGTCCATTCAGGTCACGGGATTTGGTCCGTCGGCTGGCATTGGTATCGTCGGCGATCAGGAAAACAGGCTTATCACCATGTTTGATCGGCACCATATCGACTTCGTGCTGATCCGCCCGGACCGATACATATTTGATGCGGCGCCTATGGACCAACTGCAATCAGTCTTTGCAAATTTGCGACAGCAGCTTTTGGCGCAACCAAACCTGAAAGCGATGGCGGCATGATCAATACGCCTGTTATGATTATAGGCGGCGGCCCGGTTGGCCTTACCCTTGCATTATGCTTAAGCCTGCAGGGTATTCGCTCGACCATTATCAATGACCGGCTGACCACGACCACCCATCCAAAGCTTGATGTGGTGAATTGCCGGTCGATGGAAATTTATCGCCAATTGGGTTTGTCAGAGAAGATCCGGGCCGCAGGCAACCCGCTGGATGCCAACCAGATCTCGGCCTTTGCTGCTTCTGCCAGCGGCCCGTTCTTCAGTGTCATGTCAGATCGCCATTTCATCTATCGGCCGGTTGCAGACGCAAACAAGGCGATCAGGGCATCGCGCGACGGGGCATTCCCGCTGGAATCCATGCAGCGAATTGCCCAGATGCACCTTGAACCCGTTTTGCTGGATGAAGCCAGGCGCGATCCCAATATCGACGTACAAATGGGCTGGCGCCTTTATGGTTTTGACCAGGATGAAACGGGTGTCACTGCCATGGCACATCACGTGGAAACCGGTACTGTTTGTCAGTACCGGTCGGATTATCTGATCGGATGCGACGGCCCCGCCAGCCGGGTCAGGAATTTCCTGAACATCGATTACGATGGTACACGCGACCTTCTGGGAGAATTATTTATCATTCACTTCCGCTCGGATGAAATCGCCGCACTTTATCCGAACGGCCAGCCTTATTGGCATACCTGGATCTCACGGCCGGGCTTTTCCGGATTGCTCGTCTCGCCAGATGCCAGTCGAAATGACTATGTTTTGCATCGGCCAGTGGTCCCCAAACTTAACGAACGCCTTGAGACCATTGTCGCGGCAGCGCTTGGCACAGAGCTGAAATTCGAGATTATACAAAGTGGGCCCTGGCGGCCCCAGTTCCTTGTGGCTCAAAGCTTTGGACGGGACCGGGTTTTCCTGGCCGGGGATGCAACTCACCAATATATGCCCACCGGTGGACTGGGCATGAATACCGGCATTACCGAAGCCCATAATCTAGCATGGAAAATCGCAGCCGTGTTGAATGGCTGGGGTGGCGCCCGATTAATGGCAACATACGAAGACGAACGGTTACCCATTGCCCGCCGTAATCGCCAGCACGTACGCCAATGCGCAGCAGCGGCTTTCGAAGCCAATTTTCCAAAAACCGATGCGTTACTGGATCAGACACCATCAGGTGCTGCCGAGCGAGCATTGATGGGCAGCACTTTTGAAGAGAAAGTCTCGCGCCTTTATGAATCAATGGGTATTGAAATCGGCTACCGTTACGACCAGTCATCCATCATCGCGCGTGAACAGGGACCTGCGCCGGATTACCCGGAAATCGACTATATACCTTCAACCTGGCCCGGTGCGCGATTGCCCAGTACCTATTTGGCAAATGGCGCGGCATTGTTTGATCTACTAAGTGCCAGCGGCTTTACACTGGTTGTCAACGGCAATTCACCTGACACAGGTGAAATGGAAAAACTTTCAACGGCCGCTACAGTCAGAAATGTTCCGCTCGCTGTTGTCCATATTGGCAATCCGGATCTTGAACCCGTGTACGAGCGGCAATACCTGCTGGTCAGACCGGATCAGCATGTCTGCTGGCGGGGCAATAGCCTACCCCACGACCCGGGTAAACTACTGGATCAGGTCAGGGGGTACTGATATGGGGCAGTTTTTTGACAGTCTGAGGCTGCATTTGCTGTTGCGTGTCATTGGCGCGCTGCTTTCACGGGCAACCAAGACTTCAGTGCGATTAAAGCAGATGTTGACCGAGGAAAATTTCATCTTTCAGATACGAACGTCCAATGGTGCAGGTGGTCACTTTGTCTTGAAACAGGGGCATCTTCGCTATCACGCTGGTGTACATAGCCAGCCTGATTTTGCCCAGATATGGCGCACCCCACGTGAGGCCATACAGGCAATGACCAGTTCGGATGAAAGCGCCATGCTGCGCGCTTTTGATGCTGGGGCCTGCCGGATGGAAGGGCGTTTTCTGGTCGCCCTCTGGTTTAACGAGGCCATGAAACTTGCTCGTCCCAAATAGGGGTGTCGCTTAGAATAGGAATGGATACTTTCGATGTCGCGTTCTCCAAATCGTGTTGATGTTCATCATCATTTAATTCCTCCAGCCTTCACCCAGGTCATGGCCCGGCATGGGCTGACCGAAGTCGCGAGTACCCCATTACCCAAATGGACGCCGGAAAACTCAATTGAGGTTATGGATACAAACGGTATCCAGACTGCGATCACATCCTTATCTGCACCGGGCGTCTATTTTGGTGACCTTGACGAAGCAAGCGCACTGGCACGGAACTGTAATGAATACGCAGCCACAATGGCTCAGAAATATCCGGGACGTTTTGGATCATTCGCCGTATTGCCCATGCCCTTCACCGAACA
>CAISDR010000321.1 GCA_903884125.1 uncultured bacterium | reverse complement strand
TGATGAAACTGCCTATAACGCCCTTTTTGGGGTCTTTCGTGCCGGAACATTGGGCCCATGTAGTAAAGGCGCTGCGGTCCGTTATAAGTCAGTGAATGCTGAATTGCCGACCGAACCGTCGAAGCAGTCGCCTCCGGCCTAAGCGTCAGGTGCTCTTCATTAAGTGCATCAACAAAGCTGTACATTTCTTTTTCGACTATATCCGTTGCCGCACCGATTGCCCGATGGAACAATGCCGTCTGCTCAAGCAAAGGAGTGCGAAGATTACGATAGCCGTATCCTTGAAGCCATTCTCGAAGTATGGCCTCCAGGCTTTCCCAGAGTTCTGCTTCATCGGGCAAGATATCATTCATACCGCGAACGGCTTGCAGGGTTGTGTTCATCAAGAAATTCTCATGAGACGGCTTTGATCGGGATGACCTTCAATTGATCGCGTTGCCTACTGCCTCCCGAACCATAGCGGAGCCGCACATAATTCTCGACGAGTTCCTGAAATTCCTCGGCTATGCGGTCGCCCTTGAGGGTCACGTTTTTCTCACCGTCAATATACACAGGGGCCACAGGTCGCTCCCCGGATCCAGGCAGGCTTATACCGATGTCTGCGTGCTTTGATTCCCCTGGGCCATTTACCACGCAGCCCATGACGGCAACACGCATCTCCTCAACGCCCGCAAAATGCTCGCGCCAAATCGGCATCTGCGCTCTAAGATAGCCTTGGATCTTCGAGGCAAGTTCCTGAAAATAGGTACTGGTCGTACGTCCACAGCCAGGACATGCAATCACCATTGGCGTAAACGATCGCATGCCCATGGTTTGCAGAAGCTCCTGCGCCACGATCACTTCCCGTGTTCGGTCACCGTTGGGTTCCGGAGTCAATGAAACCCGGATCGTATCGCCGATGCCCTCTTGCAGCAGAATGGCCATCGCTGCGGTCGACGCAACGATTCCCTTGGAGCCCATACCCGCCTCTGTGAGTCCGAGGTGCAAGGGATAATCACAACGAATGGACAAATCCCTGTAGACCGCGATGAGGTCTTGGACACCGCTGACTTTGCAGGAAAGGACAATCCGATTGCCCGGCAAACCTAACTCCTCCGCTCGCTTCGCGCTATCAAGTGCCGAACTGATCAGCGCCTCGCGCATGATCGCCTCTGCGGTACGCGGCTTTGGGAGTTGACCATTGGCATCCATAAGACGCGCCAGGAGATCTTGATCCAGACTTCCCCAATTGACACCAATGCGAATCGGCTTGTCATAGCGGCAGGCCAATTCGACCATGATCGCAAATTGTCCATCACGCTTTGAGCCTTGACCGACATTGCCTGGATTAATGCGGTACTTGGCCAATGCTTCCGCACATGCCGGATTGTCAGCAAGCAGCTTGTGTCCATTAAAATGAAAATCCCCCACCAGAGGGACGCCACAGCCCTGCGCGTCCAGCCTTTCCCTTACGAAAGGAACGGCCGCAGCGGCCTCGGCGGAATTAACGGTTATCCGGACGACTTCAGACC
>CAISDR010000320.1 GCA_903884125.1 uncultured bacterium | reverse complement strand
TCCAGAAAAAATGCCTCGGCGCTGGTTTCTGCCGGTAGAACGGCCGCTCGCCAGAATTCAGCGACCAGCGGGCCAAAGGCACCATCAAACCAGTCATCACCGGCAGTAATCGCCAGCCTGGGTTTGTCTGCCACTATGGGTGCGAAGGATTCCATCTGCTGGCAGCCTAATGCCATTGGCGGTTTTGCCCAAACATTTTCCGCCGCAGCCGGGTATGTACTTTTGGGCTTGTATCCTATGTCCGCACAAGCAATATCTTGGATATTGCACAGGCACGCCTAAGCCTGATTAAAAGTCGAGACGGGGAACATGGCAGGCTCAGGAAAATCGCCAAGGACAATTTCAGCTGATCAGGCAGCGGCGCTGGTCAAATCGGGCATGTGGCTTGATTATGCCTGTGGCATATCACAACCCGATGTGTTTGATGCCGCCCTGGCCAGTCGGATCCCGGAATTGCATGACGTTAAAATCCGCGCCTGTCTGACCGTGCGCCCGCGTCTGGCCATTGAGGCTGATCCCGACGGTCAGCATGTGCATTATTTCAACTGGCATTTTTCGGGCTATGACCGGAAGCTGCATGATCAGGGCCGCTGCAATTATCTGCCGCTGAATCTGGGTGAGACACCTGATTATTACCGGCGCTTCATCGATCCGCCCGATATCCTGATCATCAAGGCCTGTCCACCGGATGAAAACGGCTTTTTCAATTTTTCGGCTACAAATATGTGGCACCGCGCCCTGGTCGAACGATCACGGATTGTGATTGTCGAGACGACGCCCAATTACCCTTATGTCCATGGCGATCAGAATGCCGTTCATACCAGCGAGATTGACTTTATCATCGAGGGCGACGGGCTGACCCCGACGGAGCTGAAAAATCCGGCCGCCGGAGACGTGGATCGTGCTGTTGCCCGTTTCATCGCCAATGAAATTGACGACGGCGCGTGTTTACAGATTGGTATTGGTGGCATGCCCAATGCGGTGTGTTCATTACTGATGGACAGCCATATTCCCAATATGGGCGTGCATACTGAAATGCTGACCGATGGCATTGTTGACTTGTATCGGGCGGGCAAGATATCCGGCTCGGCAAAAAGGCTGAACCCCGGCAAGGTGACCTTTACTTTTGCCATGGGCAGCCAGACCACATTCGATACGCTGCATAACAATACCGACTTTCACTGCACGCCAGTTGATTACACCAATTCGCCGCATATCATTATGCAAAACGACAAGGTGATATCGATCAACAACACCACCAAGGTTGATCTGCAGGGACAGGCGGCATCGGAATCTGATGGCCACCGCCATATTTCCGGCACGGGCGGACAATTGCAGTTCGTGCGCGGCGCCTATGCATCCAAGGGCGGGAAATCTTTCATCTGTCTGTCTTCGACCTATGAACGCAAAGGCGTTCGTCAGAGCCGGATCGTGCTGGATTTAAATCCCGGCACTATTGTCACTACACCGCGATCCGATGTGATGTATGTTGTGACGGAATATGGCATCACCAACCTGAAAGGAAAATCAGTGGCTGAACGCGCCCGCGCGCTGATAGCACTGGCACATCCCGATTTCCGCGAAGGGCTGGAACGGCAGGCTTATGAAAGTGGTGCCATTCCAAAAGGATTTTCCGGCAGGACCTAGACTGTCTGAAGGCATTCTATATACATGGGAATGTCCACATTACCTCCCGATAGAATGATGGCCGTGCTACGCCCCACCGTTGGTAGCTTGCCGCTAATGGCAGCACCCAGCGCTACCGCGCCGCCGGGTTCAACCACCAGCTTCAGTTTGTCAAAG
The DNA here is from genome assembly GCA_903884125.1 of uncultured bacterium. Lineage (GTDB taxonomy): Bacteria > Pseudomonadota > Alphaproteobacteria > CAISDR01 > CAISDR01 > CAISDR01. The sequence goes on along the minus strand of CAISDR010000320.1, from coordinate 16,703 downwards.
GCAAAACCGACCGCAAGGCGCGCTTCGTGATCGGATACGACCAGCCCACCTTTAAGCCTTGATTTATTGATCGCAAAGGTGATTGCACCGGGATTTGGTGACATCAGCGCATCACAGATCGACCCAGATGCTTTGGCATTTTTCAAAATCTGTCCGGCTGCCAGCGAGCGCTGATAATCATCAAAATCCTGTGGCTCAACCGTATAGATATCGGGATGCTGCCCGCGGGCTTCAAATCCCAGCGCAATACCCGCTGCAATGCCACCACCCGAACAGCACACCAGCACCTGATCAATCCTGAATCCATGTGCTATTGCGTCATCGGCAAGCTCGAGTCCGATTGTTCCCTGACCTGCGATCACATGGCGATCTTCAAAGGCTGGAACCACCACAGCACCCTTTTCACTGGCCAGCCGAGCAGCAATCGCCTCGCGGCTGTCGCGGTCGCGATTATAGAAAATAATCTCGGCCCCATATTCGCGCGTATTTTTTACCTTTAGCTGCGGGGCATCATCGGGCATGACAATGGTGGCAGGCATACCCAGCATCTGCGCGGCAAGGGCAACCCCTTGCGCATGATTGCCTGATGAAAAAGCCACCACCCCAGCCTTGCGTTCATCCGCTGTCATTTGCACTAGCCTGTTATAGGCGCCGCGAAATTTGAAACTGCCGGTGTGTTGCAGCACTTCGGGTTTTATCAAACCGCGCCCGCCGAGGCGTTCATCCAGTGCCCTGTTGGTCAAAACGGGTGTTCTGATCGCCACACCTGCCAGTCTGCCCGCGGCAGAAATAACATCATCAGCAGTGGGTAGTGGTTGAACTGGTGCATTCATTTCTTGAGTAATCCCTGAATAAGTCCCTTGGCGGTGGCAGCCGGATCATCGGGTGCCTGATCAGATTGTTTGTCTTTCATCCTGACCAGCTCGTTGACGAGCCCGGTTGTGGACCCAAGCTTGTCTTTAACCAGTGATTCAACATCCGGCCGAATGGTCAACCCATTTACCGGCCCTGACACGATCATAGGCACGTCAAGACCAGCGGCCATACCCGCTGCACCGCGTACCTGCATGCGACCGTCGATGATTGGTGGCTTTTGCGAAAGATCAGCACTGAGATCGCCGGTTGCAGCCACCGGCCCCAAAGTCAGTCGGGTTTGCGTCAATGCCGCTTTTGTCCGCTCGGCGCTGAGCTGACCGACAAAAGACAACACCCCCAGATCGGCATAATTTCCAACCGCAGGATAATCGAGAAATTTCATCAGATCAGGCATCGAGGGCGCGTCGACATTTAATGCACCGACAAGCATCGGGTGGCCGTCCCGATCCACCGACCCGTCAAATTTCAGATTTAGCGCCGGGGCTGTACCCATCAGGTGCAGGCTGGCACTGGACCCTTTCATAAACGGCCCAAAGGGTGAAAGCGCAATTTTCAGATTGAAAGCATGTGCGCCGTAATTAAGCCTGCCATCGACGTCCATTTCACCTTCCAGTGATGGCAGACTGACTGACACATTTATCTGATCAAATTTCTGGAATGAATCATGGCGGTCATCTTTCAGAGTGATTTCGCCATCCACCAGTTTCACTTCCCCAAGGCGCAGACCATTTGGCAGATTCACCTGCGCATGACCGCTGCTGATGCTGGTTGGACTGGTATACGTTTTCTTTGGTCTGGCACCTTTGTCCTTATCATCAAAATCCATATTGGTCTGGCCATCGGCCAGTGTTTCTATGGCGATCCGCGGGTGATCCAGCAGAAATCTGTCCACCTCGATTTCACCCGACAGCAGGGGAATCAGTTTCACCGAAAGGGCAAACTGATCCATTGTTGCAAAATAGGGGCTGGAAAATCCCGGCGGGTTTGAAATCGTGACATTTGTCGCACTTAGCCTGATTGATGGGAACAGGCGAAAAGATACCGTGCCGTTGACTTTCAGATCACGTCCGGTTTTGGCCGACACATCCTGGGAAACCTTGTCCATATAGGTTCCAACCGGCATCAAATAAGGCAAGCCGATCAACATCAGAATAAAGGCGATACCAAGTCCCGCGAGGGTGAATAGTGCTCTTGCCATGCAATGCGATCCTTGTGGGGCTTTGTCCTTGACCGATGATGTTTGTTGACCAATCTGGCGTCACCCCTGTTATGTCTGGGGCTGGGCCTGATTTCAGATTCATTAGATCCCAAGCATAGGGAATTTGTACCGTGAGCGACAGTCCGGGTTTGGCCGCAGAAGCCACCGCCAGACAATTGGCAGGAATCGGCCAGTTTGATGCGGCCCTGACGGTGCTTGCCCGCGTGATGGCAGACGGACTGTCGGATGATCCCGGCTATATCCCCTGTGCCATGCTGAGCGCTGCCATCTGCCATCATCTTGGACGATACGCTTCGGCATTTGTACCGCTGGCCCGGATTCTGGCCATTGATCCGGCCCAGCCAAATGCCATTGGCAATCTTGCGCTAATGCTGCCACCCGCAATGGATGCCGCCGCCTGGCGCTGGCACCAGCGGGCGGTTCAGCTTGCGCCCATGGATATCCAGATTCTGGTGAATGCCGGGCTTCGGGCCATCGGCCGGGCCGGGCAACCACCGGCAATCACCATGGACTGGTTCAAACGCGCGGCAATTTTGGACCCTGCCCGCCCGGAAGTGTTTGGTGCGCTGGGCATGATCCGGGCGGGCCTTGGGGATGCAATCGGCGCGATCAGTCCCTATCACCATGCAGCCCTTCTGGTACCCATGGCCTTTATCCCGCGATTCATGCTGGGATCGGCACGCCAGTCGGCGGGTCTGTTTGATCAGGCTGAAGCTGATTATGCGCAGGCTGCCCGGCTGAAATGGCAGGCAAAGACCAGCGCGCCCCGTCCGGAATCCCACAACCCCCGGCTCGGTCTGGGCTGGAAGCCCGGTTTTGAGGCCGGATGGGACGTCTATGGCGCGAATCTGGTCAAGCGCCTGCTGTCACGCGGCGATATTGATCCGGTGGTGGTCAATCCGATTATCGCAGGACCTGATGATCAGGGGCCTTTTGCCGACCTGTTCGCCTGGTCGCTGGATCTGGTCATGCCGGGCCTTGAGTCACGCCATGATTTTCCCTGTCTGATCGGTCTGGGCAATGATTTTGCCCGCCATCCCTGTATCGGGCGCAGCCGCCGCGAGATCGGCGTGATCTTTCTGGAAGACACGAACCTTTCAGCCGCAGGGCGCGCGCGTGCTGAACAGTTTGATCTGATCATTGCCGGTGCCACCTGGGGGGCCGAGGTTCTGGCTGGCATGGGATTGCCCAATGTGAAAACCGTGCTGCAAGGGATTGATCCCAGCCTGTTCAGTCCGGACCGGCGAAAAGGCCGGTCGGGGCGGTTTCGTATTTTCTCCGGCGGCAAGCTGGAGTTCCGCAAGGGGCAGGATCTGGTCATCCGGGCCTTTGCCAAGTTCCACGAACGCTACCCGGACAGTCAGCTGGTGCTTGCCTGGCAAAGCCCGTGGCCATCGATTGCGCGCTCCATCACCTGGGCGGGACTTGTGGATACCTCACCCGCTATCGGACCTGATCATCGGCTGCAACTTGGCCTATGGCTTGAGCAGCTGGGACTGCAAAAGGACGCCGTGGACATTCTGGGTCTGTTGCCCAATCATCAGATGCCGGAAATTTTATCAACGGTTGATTGCGCGCTGTTTCCCAATCGCTGTGAAGGCGGCACGAATCTGGTTGCGATGGAAGCCATGGCTGCCGGTGTACCGGTTATTCTTTCGGCAAATACCGGACATCTCGATCTGATTGAAGGCGACAACTGCCTTGCCCTCTACGATCAAAAGCCGGTGGCACAGCCGCGCGGCATTTCACAGAAAATGGGACTTGTTGGCTGGGGCGAAAGCTCCATCGATGAAATCATCGGCCACCTTGAAATTCTCTATCACGATCATGCCCGTGCCAGAACCATCGGCCTTGCAGGCGCGCAGCGTCTTTCGCGCCTGACATGGCCCGGCCAGATCGACAGGCTGATCGAAGCGATCGGGCCTTTGTCATGACCGACAATCTGCTGGCGCAGGCCGGGCATTGGATTGCTCAGGGCCGTATCAGCGATGCCGACCAGCTGATCACCAATGCGCGACGGGCCGATCCCAATTCATCCCGCCTGGCCTTTGCACAGGGCGTGATTGCGCGCGAGCTCGGGCAACTGGCCAAGGCCATAACGCTGCTGCGCGAGGCGCTGGCACTGGACCCCACACAGCCTGCACCATACCTGCCTTTTGCCCAGTGTCTGGCACCGGCAAACCGTATCGGCATTCTGACCCGATGGTGCCAGCTTGCGCCCCATGATGGCGAGGTATGGATGCGCCTTGCGCATAGCTATCGTGAGCTTGGTCTTTTTCCGCTGGCCGTGACATCTGCGGAAAATGCCATCGCCATACGCCCGCTTTGGGCTGATGGATGGATTGCACTGGCCACCGCAGCCCATGGCGCTGGTGATCTGGAAATGGCCGCCCGGACCATGGCTATTGCGCTGGCACTGGCACCGGAAAGCTATGGGGGCTGGATCAATGCAGCGTTGTTGATATTCGAACATCTGGGTCCGGCACCCGCACTCAGACTGGCAGAGCATGCCCAGCGACTGGCACCTGCCAATGGTGATCCCGGCTGGATCATGGGCATGTATCTGTTGGCGCAGGGTCAGTTCAGGGACGGATGGTCGTGGTTTGAAAGACGTCTGCTGCGGCCGGGCATCATCCGGCCGGATATAGCGGCACGGCCCCAGTGGCGGGGCGAGGATTTTGCCGGCAAAACTTTGCTGTTCTGGTCGGAACAGGGACAAGGCGACAGTTTACAGTTCATCCGGTTTTACGATGCGATCAAGGCACGCGGTGGCAGGGTGATCGTCGAGGTACAACCGGCATTGAAGCGCCTTTTTGAACGACAGGGGCGTTTTGACAAGGTGATTGCCCGCGGCGAACCCACCGGCGATTTTGATCTGCATCTGCCGATGATGAGTGCGGCAGGATTATTTGAAGCGGACGAAAAAAATCTGCCCCCGGCACCTTACCTGCGCCTGCCGCAAACAGGCGGCATCAGTCTTGATCCGCCTGTCCCACAAGGCGAGATGAAAATCGGTCTGGTCTATGCGGGCAATCCGGGTAATGCCACCATCGACCGTGTGCGCAGTCTTGATCCGGCTTTGTTTGCGCCGCTGACCGCAATCAGCGGCATACGCTTTTTTTCACTTCAGGTCGGGCGGAAGATGCCATTGCCAGATGGTGTGATTGATCTGGGCGACCAGCTCGCTGATTTTGCCATAACGGCCGATGTGCTGGGGCAACTGGATATTGTCATTTCAGTTGATACATCGGTTGCCCATCTGGCTGGCGCGCTGGGCATTGCCTGCTGGTTGTTACTGCCGGCGGCATCAGACTGGCGCTGGCTGCGCGATCGTGATGACAGCCCGTGGTATCCCAGTATCCGATTATTCCGCCAGACGACGCTGGGCGACTGGTCCGAGCCATTGGCCCGGATCATGTCCGCACTTGATATTCACCTGAACGTCTAGACCAGATAATCAACCAGTGACAGACCATTGCCCGTGGTGGTTGGGGCTGCGGCATAGCTGGGGGTTGATGTGGGTGCGGTCTGGCGACGCAATACGGTGGATGCCTGATCGACCAGCGTTGACAGGTCGGACAACTGGGTCGAGGTGAATGCACCCTTGGCGTTGTATTTCGCATAAAGGCTCTGGATCGAATTCAATCCTTTGACCATGCCCTTTGACGTATCGCCGACAATCGCGCCGTTTTTCATGGCGGTCGCAATATTATTGCGCAGTTTGGCGATCCGGGCGGCCAGTTCGGATTTGTCTTTTGCCACCGGACTGGAAATTGAGGGACCCGAATTCGCCTGCGCCTTGCCATCCTGAGCCAGCTTCGTGATCTGTTTATTCTGTGCGTTGAGCTGACTGCCCAGATCGGCAACCTGGGCACGGGTCAGCACACCATTCGCGCCATCGCTCTTGATGGCATCGGCAATTGTTTTCAACTTGGCCGCAATATCCTTCACATCGTCAGAACTCAACCGGCCCTGCGAAATATTGGCAGCCAGCCGCGTGCGCACCTTGGTCAGATTGGTAAGCAGATCACCTGCGGTCAGCGCCACCGGCAGATCGGGCGTCTTGGGCGTTGTGGACGTAGAAAGGTTATAGCCGGAAATCGTACTCATCTTGAAAACCCCATCACAATAAGATGCGCTGGGACTTACTAAGCAATATGTATGCCGGTTTATAACGTATTGTTTTTAAATAATAATATTATTTTCTAGTGAGCCCGCGGCAGATTTTGCCGGAACGGTCCGGCAGTTGGCGGTCAATTCTGCCGGGCGGCCGGCAGGCGCGAGGGTTCCGGCAGCATCAGGATCACCGGGGTTGAGATCACAGCCGCCCCGATCAGCAGCAGGGCAGGAAAGATCTGAAGTCCTGTTACCTGAATCCCCCAGGTTGCGATCAGCGGGGCGGAGCCGCCAAAGATCGCCTGGGACATGTTGTAGCTGATCGACATGCCCGAAAGTCTTGCGCGTGCGGGAAACAGTTCGGCCAAACTGGCTGGCACCGGGGCGGAAATGGTTGCGGACAAAATCGCCAGACCAACCTGCGCCAAAAGCGTCGCCCATAAAACGCCCGAGGATAAAATCATGAATAACGGTATTGCCGCGATCACCATCATGCTGATGCCGCACAACATCACCGGCTTGCGCCCGAAGCGGTCCGAGGCCGACGCCATGAATGGCATGGTCACCATGAATGTGAAAATGCCCAGCGTATTGATCCAGGCGGCGGTACTTGGTGGCACCTGCACATAGCGTTGCAGGAAATTGGGCACCAATAGCAGCACCACATAAAACGCCAGCGCACCAACGGCCGTGAACAGGCACATGGCAATCATGCGGCCCAGATGCTGCCCAAACGCCTCTGCCACCGGGGATTTTGACAGATCATCCTCGGCCTTCATGGCTTCAAACTGCGGCGTCTCGGGCATGGATGTGCGCACATATAGTCCCAGAAATGCGATGGCCGACCCCAGGATGAACGGCACACGCCAGCCCCAGTCAGCAATGTCTGATGGTTCAAACAGGCTGGCCAGCGTGGCCGTCGTGGCTGCCGCCAGAAGAATGCCCGCTGCCCCACCCAGAAGTGCGAAAGACGCCGCAAGGCCACGGCGGGCAGGTGCTGCATGTTCAAAGCCATAGGAAATCGAGGCGGTATATTCGCCACCCAGCGAAAGACCCTGAATCATGCGCATCATGGCCAGAAGTGCAGGTGCCCAGAGGCCCGCCGTGGCATAAGTGGGCAACACGCCGATCAGCACGGTTGGCACCGCCATCATCACAACAGATGCCACCAGTGCCGGGCGGCGACCCAGACGATCACCCAGATCACCAATCAGCATCGCACCGATCGGACGCATGAAAAATCCGGCGGCAAAAACCCCATAGGTCTGAATGAGCGAGGTGGTCGGATCACTGGCCGGGAAGAATAATGGGCCCAGATAAATAGCCATGAATCCGAAAATGGAAAAATCATACCATTCCATGACATTGCCAATCAGCGTTGCCACCACAACGCCTTTGGGGGTCGTGCGCGCGACCGGGGCAGAAATTTGCTGATCCAAGGTAATAATGCGTCGGCTAATGTTCAGGCTTTTGCGGCAAGACCAACCGGGCAGGAAACCCCGGTGCCACCCAGGCCACAATATCCGCCCGGATTTTTCGCCAGATATTGCTGATGATAGGTTTCCGCATAATAAAACGCTGGCATGTCCAGAATTTCAGTCGTGATGCCGCCGTAGCCTTCTTTTTTCAGCAGCGCCTGATAGGCGGCTTTCGCACCAAGGGCCAAAGCCCGCTGGCTTTCACTGGCCACATAAATACCTGAGCGGTACTGGGTGCCGATATCATTGCCCTGACGCATGCCCTGTGTCGGGTCATGGCTTTCAAAAAAGATTTTCAGCAGCGCCTCGTAACTGATCAGTTCTGGATCAAAGATCACTTTGACCACTTCATTGTGACCGGTGCGGCCGGAACAGACTTCTTCGTAGGTGGGATTGGGCGTATAGCCTGCGGCATAACCAACGGCGGTCGAATAAACCCCTGTGGCGGTCCAGAATTTGCGTTCCGCGCCCCAGAAACAGCCCAGGCCAAATACGGCCTGTTCCATACCATCAGGAAACGGCGGCACAATCCGGTTGCCCGATACGAAATGAAGTTCCGGCACCGCCATGGGCGTTGTACGCCCGGCCAATGCATCAGCGGGATTTGGCATTTCGGACTTTTTCCGGAAAGCGAACATGCTGGCACCTGTCCTGGGAGATCATGAGCGGCAATGCGAAAATACGCATCCACTGATTTAACACACGCGGTTACAAAATCTAGGGCGCGGATTTACCCGCGCCTGATGTCGTCTGCGATATCAGCGCACCGCAGCTTTGATTGCCAGCTAATGATGGTGCGGATTCGTGGACAGGTTTGCGGAAATCGCCCAGCCCCGCTCGCGCCAGGAGAGATAGCCAAAACGCAGGACCAGCAGCCCGGATGACAGGATCGAGGCGATGATGATCGATTCCATCAGTCCGTCTACGCCATGATTCATGGTGAATACCAGCCAGTAGGCCAAAGGTACCATGACCCCCACATAAGACAGAATATGGCTGAGGGTCGGCATCCAGGCTTCGCCGCGGGCGCGCAGCACCTGGGATGCAACCGTCTGGGTGCCATCAAAGATTACTGCCAGCCCGGCAAGCAGGATCAGCGGTGCTGCAATGTCCACCAGCACCGGATCGCCGGCATAAAGGGCTGCCAGCGTGTGCGGCATGCCGAAAGTTATAATGGCGGCAATGCCCATCAGGCCGATATTGAGCGCGATGGCGACAAAACCGATCCGCCGCACATCATGGAAATGACGCCGGCCATAGGCTTCGGACACCATGACCGCCGCGGCAACCCCAAGCCCCAGCGCCACCATGAAGACAATCGCCAGAAAATTGATGGTCAGCGAATAGGCAGCCAGCGCGTTGGCCCCAAGCCAGCCTGCCAGCACGCTCATGGAGACAAAGGCGAATTGTTCAACCGTCAGGCTGGCCCCATTGGCAAGGCCCAGACGCAATTGTTCGGCCCCCGCATAGGGATTGGAACTGGCGGTGCCGATCCGGCGGATGCCCATGGCCTGATGACCATCCAGATACCAGATATAGGCACTTAACCCCAAAGCCAGTGCCAGCCGCGATCCGGTGGTGGCCCAGGCGGTACCCAGCGCGCCAAACCCCGGCAGTCCGCCCCATCCTGCCACCAGCACAAGGTTCAGGATCAGGTTCAGCACATTGGCTGCCAGCATCATCACCATACCGGGCATGGGACGGCTTAGTCCCTCCATCAACTGGGCCGATGCCACATAGATCAGGTGAAATGGCATGCCCAGCGCCAGCACCAATAGCACCGCTGCCGCCCCGTCGATCAGTTCGGCAGGCTGACCCAATGCGATCAGAATCTGGCGCCCGAACAGGCCCATGGGCAGGCCCATGACACCGAAGATCAGCGCGTAACCCAGGGCGCGGTGCCAGACACCGCCGATCAACTGGGTCTGTCCATTCCCCTGATAGCGCGCCGCCATCACCGATGTGCCACCCAGCATCCCGATGCCTGCCACCAGAATCATCGAAACCGGCGGAAAGGCCATGGAAAGGCGTGCAAGTTCAGCCGTTGAATATTGACCCACCACAATTGTGTCCACCAGCGCCATGGTCATGATCCCAAGGCGCGCAACAATCACCGGCCAGGCAAGCTGGACCATACGACCGGCATCGGACCGGATCTGGCCCGACATGTGGGAATTAAATAACGACACGAAAGATCCAGTGGTTCGGGCATGAGGTGAAATAGGGGGTTTGGCCGCGGGCATTGCGGCAATCAGTTCCGTCACGGTTTATCGGCAGGCCGGGAGACCAAGTCAAGTGACGGGCATTACCCGCACGTTTGACCGAGACGGTACATATAATTTATCCATCCACCTGGCACCCCAAAACCCTTTGGCCTTGGGCGGATTCTGGTATAGTTCCGCGCCCTGGGGTGGATTGGGCACGAAGCGAATCAGTTGCGACATGAACTGTTTTGACACTGTCGGGCAATTTCGGATTGCTCTATCCACATGCTTCAGGGACAGTATAGTTGGGCTGGCGCAATGATAGGTTTTAAAATCCTTAATTCATTGAAACAGCTCATAATAATGGCTCGGTGGAAGGATCCACAAGACACATGAAGCTCACGATTGAACGCTCGGCCCTCCTTCGCGCCCTAGCCCATGTGCAAAGCGTGGTAGAGCGGCGTAACACCATTCCGATCCTGTCCAACGTCCAGCTTGAGGCGGCCGATGACCGGCTGAGCCTGACAGCGACCGATCTGGATATTGAAATCCAGGAATCGGTGGCCTGTTCAGTGCAGCGCGCCGGTGCCACCACTGCATCTGCCCATACCCTGTATGACATTGTCCGCAAATTGCCGGACGGGTCGGCTGTTGATCTGACGTTTGAGGCGTCAAACCAGCGCCTGACCCTTGCCGCTGGCCGGTCGCGTTTCGCACTGGCCTGCCTGCCACGGGAAGATTTTCCGACCATGGGCTTTGGCGACCGGCCCACAGGCTTCCGCATTTCATCCGAAGCCCTGCGCAAGCTGATCGACAAGACCCGCTTTGCAATATCGACCGAAGAAACCCGCTATTATCTGAACGGTATTTATGTGCATGCGTCTGAATCATCGGGCGTTGCGGTATTGCGTGCGGTGGCAACCGACGGCCATCGTCTGGCACGGTTTGAACTGCCTTTGCCCGAGGGGGCTGCTGGCATGCCCGGCGTGATCATTCCGCGCAAGGCGGTGGCCGAAGTGCGCAAACTGATCGACGAAGATGAAGGCATGATCGATGTCGGTCTGTCAGATGCGCGCGCGACCAAAATCCGCTTTGCCTTTGGCGACAAGGTGCTGACATCAAAACTGATTGACGGCACTTTCCCGGATTACACGCGCGTCATTCCCACGGGCAATGACAAGAAACTTTCCGTGCCCGCAAAAGATTTTGCCGAGGCGGTTGATCGCGTATCAACCATCAGTTCGGAAAAATCCCGCGCGGTGAAACTGAACCTTGAGCGTGAACGCCTGATCTTGTCCGTCACATCACCTGAAAACGGATCGGCCAGCGAAGAAATCGTGGTCAATTACAATGGCGCACCAATCGAAATTGGTTTTAACGCCCGTTACCTGTTGGATATTACCGGTCAGGTCGATGGCGAAGAAGCACAGATCGAATTAGCCGATTCCGCATCCCCTACGGTGGTGCGCGATTCCGGTGACGAACATTCGCTTTATGTGCTGATGCCCATGCGCGTGTGATCCAGACAGATCAGTCCCGAATAAAACCAGCGGTTAAGGCGCATGACGTGTCGATCAATATCCGCTTGTCCCGATTGCAGCTGACCGGGTTTCGCAATCACGCTGAACTGGATTTGCACATAGACCATCGCCCGGTGGTGATCTGTGGTCCCAATGGCATGGGCAAAACCAATGTACTGGAAGCCATTTCCCTGCTGACACCAGGCCGGGGCCTGCGTCAGGCGCGCTATGGCGACATGGCAGCCCAGAATGGCGATGGCGGTTTTTCAATCCATGCCAAAATCACCACTGCCCAGGGTGATATGGGTGTGGGCACAGGTGTCATGGCCGATGCCCCCGAACGCCGCGTGGTGCGCATTGATGGCACGTCAGCCAGCAGCGCCAGCGCGCTGGGCCGCATCATGCGTGCCTTGTGGCTGACACCGGACATGGACCGGCTGTTTGTGGACCCGGCATCGACCAGACGACGGTTTTTGGACCGGCTGGCACTGGCGCTTGACCCCGATCATGCCGACCATGGGGCGATCTATGAACGCGCCATGCGCCAGCGCAACAAATTGATGCGCGAGGCCAAAGCCAATGGCACCCAACCTGACCCTGCCTGGGTCGAGGGGCTGGAGAGGCAGATGGCGGAATCTGGGGTCGCCCTGTCGGCCGGACGCCGGGCCACTTTGACCCGCCTGCAGGGTTATATCGCTGCAAGCCCTGATGGTCCGTTCCCCAGACCGCAACTGGCACTGGCGGGGCTGGTCGAATCCTGGCTGGAACAGGCCCCCGCCCTTGAGGTTGAAGACCGGTTTTCCACCCATCTTGCGCGCGGTCGGGCGCGCGATTTCGAGGCCGGGCGGTGTCTGGAAGGCCCGCATACCGCTGATCTGGCAGTCCGCCACGGGCCAAAGGACCAGGCGGCCGCATTATGTTCCACTGGCGAACAAAAAGCCTTATTAATTGGGATGATTCTGGCTCATGCCCGTGGCCTGACCGCCGATGGTCTGGGGCCGGTCCTGTTGCTGGATGAAGTGGCAGCCCACCTGGACCAGATCCGGCGGGCGGCCCTGTTTGAAACCATTCTGGACCTGCGGCTGCAGGCCTGGATGACCGGAACCGATGCGGTTTTATTCGAGCATTTGGGCGATTGCGCCCAATATCCATCGATCAAACCTGCTATGGTGACAAACGGATGAAAATCGACGCTGCGCAGCAATCGCAGCTTTTGCAAATGAACCCAAGTGTTATGACCCGAAAGTCCTCAAATGTCTGACCAACCCGAAAATTTCCAATCCCTTGACGAAGCCTCTGACGCCTATGGTGCTGAAAGCATCAAGGTGCTGCGCGGACTGGATGCGGTACGCAAACGGCCGGGCATGTATATCGGCGACACCGAAGATGGCTCCGGCCTGCATCACATGGTTTATGAAGTGGTGGATAATGCCATTGATGAGGCATTAGCAGGCTGGTGCGACACGGTAACGGTAACATTGAATGGCGATGGATCCTGTACGGTCACCGATAATGGTCGCGGCATTCCGACTGAAATTCATGCCGAAGAAGGCATATCCGCCGCTGAAGTGATCATGACGCAGTTACATGCGGGCGGAAAATTCGACCAGAACTCTTACAAAGTTTCCGGCGGCCTGCACGGGGTCGGCGTATCGGTGGTCAACGCTTTGTCCGAATGGCTGGAACTGCGCATCTGTCGCGGGGGCCGCGAGCATTACATGCGCTTTCATGATGGCGTATCGGTGGCACCGCTGGTGGATATTGGCGAAAGCGGGGAAAAACGCGGCACGTCGGTTACCTTCATGCCCTCGCTCAAGACTTTTAAGACCATTGATTTCGATCATGCGACCCTTGAACACCGCCTGCGTCAACTGGCGTTTTTGAATTCCGGCGTCAAGGTCGAATTCCACGATCATCGTGGTGCCGAACCCACGCTGGTCTCCATGTATTACGAAGGCGGGGTCGAGGAATTTGTAAAATATCTCGACCGCAGCCGATCACCACTGATTCCTGTTCCGATTTCGATCAAGGGTGAACGCGACGGCATTCAGGTCGAAGCGGCCCTTTGGTGGAATGACGGCTATCATGAAAATGTGCTGTGTTTTACCAACAATATTCCCCAGCGTGATGGCGGCACCCATCTGGCCGGTTTTCGTGCGGCCCTGACCCGCTGCATCAATGGCTATGCCCAGGACAGCGGTATCGCCAAGAAAGAAAAAGTCACACTGACCGGCGATGATGCCCGCGAAGGATTGACTGCCGTTTTGTCGGTCAAGGTGCCCGATCCGAAATTTTCATCCCAGACCAAAGACAAGCTGGTGTCATCCGAGGTGCGCCCCGCGGTTGAAAGCCAGCTCGGTGATCGTCTGGCCCAATGGCTGGAAGAACACCCGTCCGAGGCCAAGGCGATTGTCACCAAAGTTGTCGAGGCGGCTGCCGCCCGCGAAGCCGCGCGCAAGGCACGTGAACTGACCCGACGCAAATCGGCCCTTGATGTGGCGAACCTGCCGGGCAAGCTGGCCGATTGTCAGGAACGCGATCCGGCCAAGGCCGAATTGTTCGTGGTCGAAGGGGATTCCGCCGGTGGTTCCGCCAAACAGGCCCGTGACCGGTCGAACCAGGCCGTCCTGCCTTTGCGCGGTAAAATCCTCAATGTGGAACGCGCACGGTTTGATAAAATGCTCGGCTCGGAGCAGATCGGTACTTTCATCACAGCCCTTGGCACCGGCATTGGGCGCGAAGATTTCGATATTGAAAAACTGCGCTACCATAAAATCGTCATCATGACCGATGCCGACGTGGACGGTGCGCATATCCGCACCCTGTTGCTGACATTCTTCTATCGGCAGATGCCGGAACTGATCGCGCGCGGTCATCTGTTTATCGCCCAGCCACCGCTATACAAGGTCAAACGTGGCAATCATGGATCGGGCGTCTATGTTAAAGACGAAGCCGCCTTTGATGCCTATCTGCTGGAAGCAGGTCTTGAGGACGCGGTGCTTACCCTTGCCGATGGCACACAGCGTGCCGGTGCCGATCTGGCCGAACTGGCGCAGCATGCGCGTATGGTAACCCACGCCCTGGGCACCTTACCGCCACGCTATCCGCGCTTTATCGTTGAACAGGTGGCAATTGCCGGGGCCTTGCTGGATACGGTTTTGTCTGATCCGGCAAACGCGCTGGTCGCAGCCCAGGATGTGGCGCGCCGGCTGGACACGCTGGCACCCGATTGGGAAAAAGGCTGGAGCGCCGAAATCACGCTGGACGGTGGCCTGCAATTGCAACGCACGCTGCGCGGCGTGCGCGAGGTGCATATTGTTGACGCGGGACTCATTCATTCACAGGAAGTACGCCGGCTGGCCCAATTATCCGGCGAACTGAAAGCCGTTTATGGCGCACCGGCAACGCTGGCACTGAAATCGGGTAATTTCCAGGTGGCAGCGCCCAGTCAATTGCTGGCGGCCATTTTCGAGACTGCGCGCAAGGGACTGTCGGTGCAACGATACAAGGGTCTTGGTGAAATGAACCCCGATCAGTTGTGGGAAACCACACTGGACCCCAATGCCCGCACGCTGTTGCAGGTGCGCGTTAATCATGCCGACACGGCGGATGAAACCTTTGCGACCCTGATGGGTGATGTGGTTGAACCGCGACGTGCATTCATTCAGGATAATGCGCTGAGTGTTGCCAATCTGGATGTATAAAAAGGGGATGGGTCATGCCGGATGGTCTGTTTGATGGAAGTCTGCAGAACATTATCAATCTGATCGGGGCTGCGGCCGGTCTTGGGACCGCATCCATGGGGCTGGTAGATGCCAGCAAGGCGGTTGCAGGCGGCCCGTCGCGGTTTGGTTTCGGCTTTATTGCAAAAGCGATCAAACCGTTTCTCGATGCGGGCACGTCCGACCGCATGATCTTTGGCAATCTGGATGTGATCCGGACCCTTCAGGCAAACTGGATCAATGGCGTGGCCATTGGCGAGCAAAAGGCCCGTGCGCGGTCATTGATCCATCTTCTGATGACACCAGAAAATGCCGCGAAGTTTGCTGCACTGACCGGAACGGACCAGGACGCACTGACAGCATTGATGGCACAGGACAAAGGCGCACGCACCGCTGATCCCGGCCCTGCGGCCATTCAGGCGCTGGGCCATTTTGATGCTGTGCTGAGTGCCATTCTGGATGAAGCCTTTCAGCGCGCAGATCAGCGTTATCGTAATGCGTCCAAGGCCTGTGCGATGGGTGTGTCCGTTGGATTGTCGTTGCTGGTGGCAAATTTGATCGGTGCCGAACCGCAGTCGCTGCAATGGTCATGGTCATGGCCCGCCTTTCTGATCGGCTTATGTGCTACGCCATTGGCACCGGTTGCCAAGGACCTGACAAGCAGCCTTCAGGCTGCATCAGGTGCCTTGAAAATCATCAAACGGTAAATGGCAGATGACCTATTACCTCAGCTTTCGGACACACAATGTGGGCGGAGCTGTGACCAGCGGCAGACTTTTTGAATGTGACAGCACCGCCCCGAAAATTTCACTGCGGCAAGTGGAAGATGGAAATGTAAAATCTGTCTTCGGGAACAGGAACATCATTTTTTCCGCCCATGGATTTAATGTCTCCGGCGACAGTGGCGTGCGTGAACTGGGTCTGCTGGAACAGCGCCTTGATCTTGATAATGCGTCACGATTTATCGGCATTCTCTGGCCGGGTGATTCATGGATTCCCTTTGTTGATTATCCCTGGGAAGGCGGCGTCGCGCTTGATTGCGGGCGGAAGCTAGCTGAATTTTCCGATGCCACTTGCGATGGCGCGCAATCGCTTTCCTTTTTTTCCCACTCGTTGGGGGCACGCCTGATTCTGGAAGCCATCGCCAATCTGAAACCGCGGGACATTGCCCTGACCTGTCTTTGCGCCGGGGCGATCAATCGCAATTGTCTGATTGAAGAATATTCGGTCGTTGCAGATAAAAGCAGGCAGATTTCCGTGCTGGCATCGCGCGAGGATTATGTTCTGAAACTGGCCTATCCTATTGCCGATCCGTTTGCTGATTTCCTGCATTACGACCATCCCCTGCTGGAAGCAGCCCTTGGGTCGACCGGTCCGGGGGACAGTTACGGCAATCCGCCTGGAAATCCCGTGGCATGGCCATGGCAAATTGATGATGGCGAAAACGTCGGTCATCTGGATTACCTTACGTTGCCGACCGATCCGCCCAGCGCATTGAAAAAATCTTCCATGGTGGCGGATTTTTTCAAACGCGCGGTACTGAAACAAAAACAAAGCTGGCCGACGGG